>CAMDML010000026.1 GCA_945902215.1 Klebsiella pneumoniae
ACTGAAAGAATTGCAGAGCCTGTTTGGCAAGCAGGCTCCAATCATCAAGCTTGCAATGCCTTATTTCAAACCTGAAAACAACCTGACCATCAGAATTCCTGACTACTACGTGCATACCACGTCTGACTGGCTGGTCTTCCCGCATGAACTGCAGGGACTCACTGACACCGAAATCATGGGGAAACACGGCTTGCAGGAACTGACTCCCCGTCTGCTGCTTATGCGCGACCAGCTCGCAACCCAGGAAAAATCATGACTTATTGTGTTGCCATCTCAGTTGACGCCGGCATGGTGCTCTGTTCCGACTCGCGCACCAATGCCGGCGTGGACCAGATCAGCACCTACAGCAAAATGTTCCGCTATGATCTGGGGCCTGAGCGGCAGTTCGTAGTACTTACTGCCGGCAACCTCGCCACCACCCAATCCACCATGGCGCAATTGAAAAAGGATTTGCGGCAGCAATCCAAAGTAAACCTGGGCACCGTGTCGTCCATCGGCGATGCAGCGGATTATCTGGGTGATGTAAGCAAATCGGTACAAGACAAGCATAGCCTGAGTGGTCAGGGTTTTCAGGCCAGCTTCATTCTGGGTGGCCAGATAGGCGGCATCGACCACCGCATCGTGCTGATCTATCCCGAGGGCAACCACATCACCAGCAGCAAGGACACGCCCTATCTGCAAATCGGCGAGAGCAAATACGGCAAACCGATACTCGACCGTATTATTAATCTGGACACATCGCTGGAAACCGCTGCACTGTGCGCACTGGTGTCGATGGATTCAACGATGCGCAGTAACCTGACAGTGGGACCACCTATTGAAGTGCTGCTCTACCGCAGCAACAGCTTTGAGATGCAACCCTATTACCGTCTGGAGGAAGGGAGTGAATATTTGCGGGACATCAAGCGCAATTGGGACAGCCGGCTGAAGGAGGCGTTTCACAAGATGCCGCCGCTGGCAAACTCGGTCAGTCCCAGCACTCTGCCACCGGACAACAACTCTGCTTACTGAGCCTGCTTACTGAGCCTGCTTACTGACTCTGCTTTTGCAGCTTGCGCAGCTCAACGGGCCTGAACCAGATATTGTTCAGTTCTTCATGGATATCAGCAAACGATATCTGTAGTTCGTCAATGAAGTCGAGCAGGCCGCGCTGCAACAAAGTGCTGATATCAACTTCTGATGACACCCGCTTCACCCGGGCTACCGCCTGCAGTACATCCTGATTATTGGGCAACTTGCCCAGATGATTGACCAGATCCTTCAGGCAGTAGCCGATCGCGCGCGGAAATTCTTCGTCTTTCAGCAGGAAATGCACCACATCTTCGCCACGCACGGTGTGCTGGATCTTGCGCCGAAACGCCTGATATCCGCCCAAACATCGCAGCACATTCATCCACAAAACATTCTCGTAAGGCTCCAGAAACGAACGCTGCTTGCTATTCTTGGAAAACGCGGGCAACAAGCTGATGGAACCGACATCCACCATGCGCGAGGTCATATCTGCGCGCTCAATCTTGCGACCGATCTGAATGAAGGCATAGGCAGTATCGTGATTCATGCTGCCGGTCAGCAAGCCAAACACCCGCTGACAGTCTCCCATCACAGTTTCCAGCAGCTGTTGGCGCGCACGCCGGCCCAGCCCGCGCGAGGCGGCGTCCTTGATGTTCAAGTACAGGTTATTGAAATGCTCCCAGGCTTCGGCCGGAATGATTTCACGCGTGGTGCGCGCGTTCTCGCGCATCATGTGGATGCTGCTGAGCAAGGAAGCGGAATTTTTGGTGTCGGCCACGAGAAAGCGAATGACCTGCTTTTCCTCAAGCGGCTGGTTGAGTTTGGCGAAATCCTCATTGCAGCCGGTAATATCGATCAAAATGTTCCAGCCGATATGCGAACCAATGGGCAGGTCGAACAGCATCGCCGAATACACATTGATCAGACGTGCGGTGTTTTCCACCCGCTCCAGGTAACGCCCCAACCAGTACACGCGCTCGGCAACACTCGACAACATGTCAGTTGTCTCCCTCGTTGACGATCCACGTGTCTTTGCTGCCGCCACCCTGCGATGAATTGACGATATACGAACCTTTCACCAGCGCCACGCGGGTGAGGCCGCCAGGGGTTACATACGTGTTCTTGCCCTGCAGTACGAAGGGTCGCAAGTCGACATGGCGCGGCTCGACCGTATCGTTGATCATGATTGGCGCGGTGGACAACGCCACGAGCGGCTGCGCCATATAGTTGCGCGGATTGGCCTTGATCTTTAGGGCGAATTCATCGCGCTCCTTCTTGCTCGAGCGCGGCCCCATCAACATGCCATAACCGCCCGATTCGTTCGCGGGCTTGACCACCAGCTTGTCGAGATTCTTCAGAACATGCTCGCGCTGCGCAGGGTCAATACAGAGGAAACTCGGCACGTTCGGCAGGATCGCGTCCTCACCCAGATAATATTTGATCATCGCCGGCACGTAGGTGTAGATCACTTTGTCGTCGGCGACGCCCGCGCCAGGCGCGTTGGCAAGACCGACGTTGCCCTTCAGCCATGCCTTGAGCAAACCAGCAACACCAAGGGTTGAATCCTTGTTGAACACGGACGGGTCAATGAATAGATCGTCAATGCGCCGGTAGATCACGTCGACAAGTGCAAGGCCGTTGATGGTTTTCATGTAGACATGGTCGTCTTCAACCACGAGGTCGCTGCCCTGCACCAGTTCCGCACCCATCTGCTGTGCGAGGAAGGAATGCTCGAAATAGGCCGAGTTGTAGATGCCCGGTGTCAGTACCACGATGCCGGGATTGTCTTTTTTGCACGGCGCAATCGACGCCAACGTTTCAAACAGCTGGCCAGGGTATTCAGCGATGGGCTGAATGTCATAGTTTTCGAAGAGCTCCGGGAACACGCGCTTGGTGACGGTGCGATTCTCGAGCATGTATGACACACCGGACGGCACCCGCAAGTTGTCTTCCAGCACATAGAACTTGCCATCGGCATCGCGCACAAGATCCGTGCCGCACACATGAGCCCAGACATTGTGCTTCGGCTTCATGCCCTGACACTGCGAGCGGAAATTACCCGAATCTGCAATGAGTTCGCGCGGCACCACCTTGTCTTTCAGGATCTTGCCGTCGTTGTAGACATCGTGGATAAAACAGTTAAGAGCATGCAGGCGCTGGGTGAGTCCCTTGCTGGTGACCTCCCATTCCTTGTTGGTGATGATGCGGGGAATAACGTCGAAGGGCCACTCGCGATCAATATTGCCCGCTTCACTGTAGACGGTGAAGGAAATCCCCATCGTTTTGATGGCGTGATTCACGGAAACCTGGCGCTGCTTCAGCTCTTCATCGCTTAACGAGGCGAGATACCTTGCGAGAACTCTGGCAGCCTTGCGGGGATACCCCGGCGAACTGATCATTTCGTCGTGAAATGCGCCGGGTTGGTAGGTTTTCCAATCAATTGGCATAACTCATCTTGCCACAGGAGTCGAGAAGGCGTCCAGCATGGGGCGGGCCGATCCAGAGTGGATTGTTCACGTGCAAAACGTGCTGAAATTTACCGTAACGCGCCAAGAAAGTGCATTCTGCCACCTCTTTATGCTGGCATGCTTCTGGCATGTCCAGTCTGTTGGCACTATATTCAGCGGCATCGACGCTATCGCTCAAGGCAGATCCTGCATGACGCACGACCAAACACCTGTCCCCTGCAATCTTGTCATCTTCGGCATTGCCGGCGATCTGTCCCGCCGCAAGCTGCTGGCAGCCCTCTATCATCTTGATCTGGAAAACCTGTTGCATCCGGATACCCACATACTGGGTCTTGCACGCACCGAGTTGAGTGAAGACGATTTCCGCAACATGGTGATGAACTCTCTGGTGCAATTCGTCGGCAGCAATCTCGACCAGGAAACCCTGCGGCGCCTGATGCGGCGCATGACCTACCGCAGCCTCAACTTCGCCCAGCCGACCGAATTCAACGCACTGAAGGATTATTTCGCCAACAACAGCAATCACCTCATTTTCTACTTTGCCACGCCTGCTGCGGTGTATGCCGACATCTGCACAGGCCTGAGTCATGCCAACCTGATCCGCAACGACAGCCAAGTGGTCATGGAGAAACCCATCGGCGACAGCCTCAAATCGTCAAAGATGGTGAACGATATGGTCGCTAGCCATTTTGCCGAAGCGCAGATCTACCGCATTGATCATTACCTCGGCAAGGAAACCGTACTCAACCTGCTGGTGCTGCGCTTCGCCAACGCACTATTCACCAGCAACTGGGATTACTCCTGCATCGATCACATACAGATCACTGTGGCGGAGAGTGTGGGCATCGAAGATCGCTGGGGCTTTTATGACAAGGCCGGGCAAATGCGCGACATGGTGCAGAACCATCTGCTGCAGATTCTCTGCCTGCTGGCCATGGAGCCTCCGGTGGATTTGTCGGCCGACAGCATCCGCAACGAAAAACTGAAAGTACTGAAAGCACTGCGCCCGATTACGCAGGAGAACTTTGCGAAAAAAGTCGTGCGCGGCCAGTATGCCGACGGCTTCATCAAGGGCGCACCAGTGCCGTCCTATGTGAAGGAAGCAGGTGCCAACCCACGCAGCACCACTGAAACTTTTGTTGCGATCAAGGCCGAAATCGACAACTGGCGCTGGTCCGGCGTTCCCTTTTATCTACGCACCGGCAAGCGTCTGGCACTGAAGCACAGTGAGATCAGCATCCATTTCAAATCGCAGCCACACAACATTTTCCGCGAGAGTTACCCCGAACTGCCACCCAACAAACTGACCATCCGCCTGCAGCCGGATGAAGGCATTGAACTGCAGATGATGAACAAGGTGCCCGGCATCACTGAAATTTCGCGTATAGCGAAGAACCAGCTCGACCTCAACTTCTCCGAATCCTTCAACAGTCCGCGCATTGTTGATGCTTACGAGCGCCTGTTGCTGGAAGCCATGTTGCAAAACCAGTCCTGGTTCGTGCGCCGCGATGAAGTGGAACAGGCCTGGATGTGGGTGGACGATATCATCCGCGCCTGGGTCAAGAGCGGCGACAAGCCCGATCTCTATCCTGCCGGCTCCTGGGGGCCTACCTCGTCGGTTTCACTGATTGCCCGCGACGGGCGCCAGTGGGACGAATAACGCTCCAGATGGTCCGCGAACTGGGTCTCGCAGTGAGCGCGCACCCGCACGACAAACGCTGGCTGAGCGCAGCGAGTGGTTTGGTGTGCATGGGTGACAAGGCTTACGTGATTGCCGACGATGAGCATCACCTGGCTCACTTTAACTTGAAGGATACGGCCGCTCCTGTCAGCTTGCTGCAGTTGTTTGAGGGAACCCTGCCACGAGACAAGGGCAAGCGCAAAAAAACCAAACCCGATCTCGAAAGCCTGGTGCTGCTGCCCGCGCTGGAACTGTATCCGCATGGGGCTTTGCTGGCGCTGGGCTCAGGATCAAAACCAAACCGCTGCCGCGCCACTCTACTGGCTCTCGACAAGGCCGGCGACGTAAACGGGCCTGCCCTGCACCTCGACCTGAGCGTGTTATACGCCCCACTGCAAATCCTGTTTGGTGATGTCAACATCGAAGGTGCTTTCATTGCCGAAGGCCAGCTGCATTTGCTGCAACGCGGCAACAAGGGCAGCCGCACCAATGCCCGTGTCAGCTATGACTGGATTGCGTTCGCGGCTTGGTTGCTGGGCGCCAGCACCCAGGTCCCAGTCGCAATCCGGGTGCAGCGGCTCGCACTGGGCGAGGTGGATGGCGTGCCCTTGGGGCTGACGGATGCCGCGGCTCTGGCAGAAGGCACCTGGATATTCTGCGCTGTTGCGGAAGATGCCAGGAACAGCTACGCGGATGGAGCTTGCGTTGCTTCTGTTGTCGGCATCGTCGACAACAAAGGCCGCATCAATAACATGCTGCGGCTGCAGGGCAATCCGAAAGTAGAAGGTATTGCCGTTGCGCCAGGCTGTGATGTGCGGGGCGCAGAGTTAAGGTTGTTGCTGGTAACCGATGCCGATGATCCTGGTGTTGCATCACAACTTCTGCAGACGACAGTCCAGCAAGCGCCACTCTCGCAGAACTGAAATCAGGAATACAACCTGTTCTCATACTCCCGCATCATGTCATCCCACAAAAAACGTGTAGCCGCGGCATTGCGGCAGATTCCCTGCCACACTGGAATTTTTGTGCTTTGAACCAACAAGGCTTCCTCAAAAACCTGCAACAGTTTGGCTGCCTGCTCATGCTGGCTCGCGCCATCGAAAGCAAAACCATTCACCATGTGTTGCACAGTGTCAGCAAGGCCACCGACCTTGTGTACCAGAGGCGGCGTGCCAGCACGCATTGCCAGCATCTGGCTTATGCCGCAAGGCTCAAACGAACTTGGCATCAGGAACAAGTCACAAAAATTGTAGAGCATCTCGCCCAGCTCTTCGGAGTAGCCACACAGGAACAGGAAATTGGTGTTGCGCTGCATGGCTTCGCGCATGAACTGCTCACAGGCAGAATCGCCACTCCCCAGCATAATCATGAAACCCTTGTCGAGTTGCTGCAGCAGGGCATCAAGCGCAAACACACCGGGCGCAACTTCAACCCGCAGTAGATTGACTTTCTGCGCCGTCAGCCGGCCCACCGAACCCACCACGCACTGATCCTTTGGCTTGCGCTGCGCCCAGCTCAGCAAGCGTTGCAGTGCGTGGAAATGCGCAGCATTGATCTGGTCACGGCCACGCACCCACTGCTCCAGCGTTGTTGTAGCCGCAGCAATAAACTGTTTCTTCACCACTTTTTTGCCGCCATCACTACTTTTACTGTAGTCACATCCATTGAGGATGCCGTGCAGTTTGCCGGCCTTGTTGATCCGGCGCAGATCCTTTTCCAGTCCCTCACCGCGACACAAGCCCAGCGTTGGATTGCTCGGCTGCAGGATTTCGCGCGCGTACGTCGGCGACACTACATGCACTTGGTCAGCCAGATTGATCCCGGTGCGCATCAGGTTGATACACTCGGGATAGGTTGGATCGGCAACAGGTTCTCTGGCGTATTTCAAGGTGGGAAACCAGTGCCCAGGGGAGGAAAGGTTGTCTGCGAAGGGCCGCACTCCCTGCAACGACAGGTTGTGTACGGTATAGACCGCAGGAATATCGAGCAGGGCGTGATACGGGCTGTGCGCCTCGCGCAGCAGCAACATCAGCGCCGCATGCCAGTCGTGCAGATGCAGCACATCGGCTTTGGCGATGGCGCCGGTCACAAGTGCATAACAAGCCGCATGGCAAAACAGGGCAAACTTGCTGGCATCCGTGGCAAAGGGTTCGAAGACATCGTGGCAGTACACCTGGCCGGCACCGCAGGCACCAAACAGCGGATGTTCCAGCACGAGATGCTGTACTGCTGCCGGTTCATCTGGCGTGTCGATCTGAAACAGTTCAAGCTTTTCCAGCACGCGGCTGAAATCGACCGTCAGTGTATGCAGCAACCGTGCACCGGGTAGTTTCGACAGGGCCTGATAACCAGGCGTTACTACCGTTACCCGGTGACCGCGCCGCGCCAGTGCGCGCGGAACATCCCGGATGACATCGGCAATACCGCCGACCTTGGCGCCCTTCAAGACACCGTTTTCTGCGGCGATCATGACGATATGTTTAGAGGTCACCTGATCAACCGCCACCAACCACCTGTCCGAGCATCGCGCGCGTCACCAGCGTAATGCCACCGCTTGTCACGCGGAAACCACGGGCGATATCGGCGTCACGATCAAAACCAATTTCAGTATTGGCAGGAATGCTGACGCCACGGTCAATGATGGCTCTGCGAATACGGCAATGCCGCCCCACGTTGACTTCCGGCAGCAGCACCGACTCCTCGATGGAGGACCAGGAATTGGTGCGCACATTTGAATACAGGATGGACTGCACAACTATGGAGCCGGAAATGATGCAGCCCCCCGATACCAGGGAATCCACTGCATAGCCGCGGCGGTCATCATCGTTGAACACGAATTTGGCGGGCGGTGACTGTTCCTGGAAAGTCCAGATCGGCCAACGTGGATCGTACAGGTTCAATGGCGGTACCGGCGTGGTGAGCTCGATGTTTGCGAGCCAGTAGGAGTCCAGAGTACCCACATCCTTCCAGTACGCCTTCTGGTCCTTTTCGGGATCGGCGAAGCGGTAGGCGTAAACCTTGTGATCATTGACGATGGACGGAATGATGTTCTTGCCAAAATCATGATCCGAACCGTGGGTCTTGCTGTCCATGCGCAACTGTTCGAACAAGAAATTGGTTTTGAACAGATAGTTGCCCATCGACGCCAGACACATGGTCGGGTCGCCAGGCAAGGGTTTGGGGTTGGCGGGCTTTTCCTCGAAACCGATAACCCGATTGTTGGCATCCACTTCGATCACCCCGAAGTTTCCTGCCGCTTCGGCAATCGGCACGACAAAACAGGACACGGTCATGTCCGCTTGCTTCTCGCTGTGCCATGCCAGCATGTCGCCGTAGTCCTGGCGATAGACATGATCGCCCGACAGGATCAGTACGTTGGTCGGCACTTCGCCGCGAATGATGTCGATGTTCTGGTATACCGCATCGGCTGTGCCCTGGTACCAGTTGTCGGAATAACGCTGCGAAGCGGGCAGAATCTCCACGCCCTCGCCCAGCTCCTTCTTGAAGTGGCCCCAGCCGCGCACCAGGTGCTTGATCAGCGAGTGCGCCTTGTACTGGGTTACAACGCCGATGCGACGGATACCTGAATTAATACAATTGGATAAGGGAAAGTCGATGATGCGGAACTTGCCGCCAAAAAACAGCGCAGGCTTTGCGCGCCATTCAGTCAGCTCGTACAGCCGCGAACCGCGCCCACCGGCAAGGATGATTGCATAGGTGTTGCGCGTCAGCTTGCTCACATAACGGGTGCCAATTTCGCTCATAAAAGCTGCCTTTCAGATTCGTTCTCGTGCCGGTTTTACTGATCGCTCCCGGAGCCTACCGCAGCCGGCAGCATAAAAGATGAATTATTTCAGGCTTTCCTGGCCTTTTTTGCAGCCGTCTTGCCGCTATCCTCCAGATGCCAGATGTCATCCGCATATTCGCGAATAGTCCGGTCGCTGGAGAAAAAGCCGCTGGCGGCGGTATTCAGGATGCTCAGTGTGGTCCAGCGCTCAGCATCGGCATATGCCTCTGCCGCTGCCTGCTGTGCATTCACATAAGACCGGAAGTCGGCCGCTGTCAGCCACTGGTCGTAGGTGCTGCGGATGCTTTCGCTCAGTGGTGAGAACAGGCCCGGCTCACCCGGATTGAAAAAACCGGTTTCCAGCAGCTCCATCACGCGGGAGAAATCCGCGTCGTTGGCGATCAAGGTACTTGGGTGATAGTTCTGGCGCTGTTGTTCCACCTCAGCGGCGCTCAAACCAAACAGAAAGAAATTCTTGGCACCAACCGCATCGCGAATTTCGATATTCGCCCCATCTAGCGTGCCGATAGTGACAGCACCGTTCATCATAAACTTCATGTTGCCGGTGCCGGATGCTTCCTTGCCTGCTGTGGAAATCTGCTCAGACAGGTCCGTGCCTGGCGCAATCACTTCCATTGCACTAACTTGATAGTTCGGAATGAAAGCTACACGCAGCAAAGGCGTGGCGCGCGGATCAGCCTTGACGGCCTCAGCCACAGCATTGACCAGTTTGATGATCAGCTTGGCGATGAAATAGCCCGGCGCCGCCTTGCCTCCGATCAGCACACAGCGTGGCACCATGCCGGTGGTGTCGCCTCTGCGGATGCGGTCGTACAAGTGGATCACATGCAGTACATTGAGCAGCTGCCGTTTGTATTCGTGGATGCGTTTTACCTGCACGTCAAACATCATGTCCGGATCGAACTCCACACCGCTGCGTGCCAGCACGAGCTGGGTCAGCGCCACCTTGTTGGTGTCCTTGACCCGGCGCCACTGTTTGCGCAGTTCCTTGTCGTTCACGAGTTTTTTCAGTGTGCACAGCTCATCGAGGTTGGTGATCCAGCTTTCGCCAATGTGCTTGTTTAGCAGTGCGCGCAAACCGGGATTACAGAAGGCCAGCCAGCGCCGGGGCGTGACACCGTTGGTCTTGTTGTTGAATTTGTGCGGCCATAGTTCATGGAATTCGCGAAACAAACCTTTTTTCAGCAATTCCGTGTGCAGCGCCGCCACTCCGTTGACTGAACTGCTGCCGACTATGGCCAGGTACGCCATACGGATCTGCGGTTCCGGCCCTTCCTCAATGATCGACATGTTGCGGATTTTGGCGGCATCGCCCGGCCAGCGCGCAGCAACATCCTTAAGGAAGTGATGATTGATCTCGTAGATGATCTCGAGCAGGCGCGGCAACAGGTACCGGAACATCGATACCGGCCAGCGTTCCAACGCTTCGGGCAACAGGGTATGGTTGGTGTAACCCATGCACTCGGTGGTAATCGCCCAGGCCTCATCCCAGGACAGCAGATAATCGTCGATCAAGAGCCGCATCAGCTCCGCTACGGCGACTGCCGGATGCGTATCGTTCAGCTGGAAGCTGTTCTTCGCCGCGAAACCCTCCAGCGTTGTGCAGCCGTAGTGCTTGAACCAGCGGGCAATGACATCCTGCAGGCTGGCCGAAGACAGGAAATATTGTTGGCGCAGGCGCAGGGTCTTGCCGCTCATGCTGACATCATTCGGGTACAGCACCATTGAAATCTGCGCGGCAGAATTCTGCAGTGACACCGCACCCTGATGCGCGCCGGAGTTGAACTCCGCAAGACTCAACTTCTCACTGCTGTCGGCTTTCCACAGGCGCAAAGTATTCACCGTGCCGTTGCGATATCCGGGAATCGGCACATCGTGCGGTACGGCGAGGACATCGGCATTGCTGACCCAGCGCACACGAAAGCGGCCCTGTTCATCCGTCCAGGTTTCGGTATGGCCGCCGAATTTCACTAACTGCGTGGCCTCGGGCGTGAGGATCTCCCAGGGTGTGCCACCTTCAAGCCAGTGATCAGGCGCTTCCACCTGCCAGCCTTCGCGGATGCTCTGCTGGAAAATGCCGTAGTCGTAACGAATGCCGTAGCCGGTAACCGGCAAACCGAGAGTCGCACAACTGTCGAGAAAGCAGGCGGCAAGTCTGCCAAGACCGCCATTGCCGAGGCCGGCATCGCGTTCAGCCTCAATCACTTCTTCCAGCGCACAACCGAAACTACGCAGCGTCAGCGCCAGCTCATACTCGAGATCGAGATTGAGCACCGCATTGTTTAGCGCGCGCCCCATCAAATATTCGAGTGACAGATACGCAACGCGCTTCGGATGATTTTCCCGATAGTTGTCGCGCGTACTGCGCCAGCGCTCTACCAGCCGGTCGCGCACAGTCAGCGCGGCGGCCTGATACACATAGGTTTCAGCGGAGTCTGACTGGCCACGCCCGAGTGTCAGGTGGTAATGGCGCAACAGGTCCTTCTTAACGGAGCGCGCATCCATGCCCAGCCAGGGATAATCGTCCTCAAAGTGTTTCTCGGGCGAGTGTTTCAAAGCAAGGCTCCCTGTGAAGAATCGGAAAAAGACAGACTACTCGCGTGCAACATGAGCGTGGAATACGCCGGCATGGCACACTGCAAGCTAGTAACCGTGAGACCTGGCGCTGGTCTGCCATCCGGCTGACTCGTATCAAGCAACAGTTGCCAGCTGTCCACCCCTGGCAACACGGGTAAGCGGAAGTCGAGCGGATCGCTGCTGGCATTGAACAGGGTCAGATAATGCACGCGGCGGCCGTTGCTTGTGTTCTGCTCGACCATGTAGCCGACTGACTTGCTGTGATGCTGGCCCCAGTGCACAGGCTGCATCACCTCGCCGAAGGTGTTGTACCAGAGGATCGCTGGAATTCCCGGTTCGCCGGTATAGTGAATGTAGGTATCCAGCCAGAGCGCGGGATGCGTGCGCCGGATCCCCAGCAGGTAACGCACAAACGCCAACTGCTGCAATTGCCGGGCATCCAGTGTGTCCCAAGGCAGCCAGTTCAGCGGCGAATCCTGGCAGTAGGCATTGTTGTTGCCATTTTGGGTTCGGGCGAGCTCGTCGCCGGCGCACAGCATGGGTGTACCCTGCGATACCAGCAGCGTGGTCAGCAGGTTGCGCTGTTGGCGTGCACGGATGTCATTAATCTCGGCGATCAATGTCGGGCCTTCTACGCCGTAGTTGTCGCTGTAGTTCTCCGGATGGCCGTCACGATTGTCTTCGCGGTTCGCTTCGTTGTGCTTTTCCCTGTAACTGACCATATCTGCCAGCGTGAAGCCGTCGTGACTGGTAATGAAGTTGATGCTGGCCGAAGGGCTGCGGCCGGAATGTTCGAAGATATCGCTGGAGCCATGCACGCGCCGTGCAAAGTCCGGCAGCATGCCGGTGTCACCGCGCCAGAAGCGGCGTACGGTGTCGCGGTAGCGGTCGTTCCATTCGCTCCATCCGGGCGGGAAACCACCGAGCTGGTAACCTCCGGGGCCGATGTCCCAGGGTTCGGCGATAAACTTCACGGCGGCCAGTGTTGGGTCCTGCTGCAAGGCATCGAGGAAACCGCTGCCACGATCAAAACCGTAATGCTCACGCCCAAGCACGGTAGCAAGATCAAAGCGGAAACCGTCCACACCCATTTCCGTGACCCAATAGCGCAGGCTGTCCATTACCAGCATGATCACGAACTGGTTCGCCAGATCGAGCGTGTTACCGCAGCCTGAATCGTTGATGTAGTAACGTTTGTTTTCACCCTGTAACCGGTAATACGACAGGTTATCAATGCCGCGGAAGCTGAGTGTGGGCCCCAGGCGCCCGCCTTCGGCCGTGTGGTTGAACACAACATCGAGGATGACTTCGATGCCGGCATCGTGCAGCGCGGCCACCATTTCGCGGAATTCCGCGATATCGTTGCCTTGCATATATGCCTGATGTGGCGCGAAGAAAGACAGCGTGTTGTAGCCCCAGTAATTGCCCAACCCCTTCTCTGCCAGAAAGTGTTCGTCGACGAAGCTCTGCACGGGCAAGAGTTCCAGACTGGTGACACCCAGCGCTTGCAGATGGTCGATGATGGCCCTGTGGCCAATGCCGCGAAAGGTGCCACGCTGTTCTGGAGGCAATGCGGGATGCAGTTTCGTCAGACCTTTTACATGCGCCTCGTAAATCACCGTATCGCGTTTGGGGATGCGGTTCTGCCGCGGTGCCGGATGGTACTGCGATGCAAGCACCACGCACTTGGGCATCAGCGCTGCATTGTCACGGATATCGAAACTGAGATTGCCATCGCGTGAATCCATCTGGTAGCCATAATGCAGATCAGACCACGTGAACGCGCCACGCAACTGCTTGGCATAGGGATCGAGCAACAGTTTGTGATGATTGAAGCGATGGCCAAGGTCCGGCTGGTAAGGCCCGTACACCCGATAGGCATACACGGTGCCGGGGCCAGCGCCTTCGAGATATCCATTCCAGACCTGATTGGTAAGGTCGGGCAGCGGCAGACGATACAACTCGCGAGTGCCATCTTCAGAGAACAAGCACAGCTCAACTTTTTCTGCATGCGCAGAAAACAAGGCAAAATTCACCCCGTGACCATCCCAGGTGCTGCCCAGCGGATGGATGCGTCCGGTCTGTAGGCGCGGCGCTGCGTTCATGACTTGTGCAGTTCCTCCCCGTTCATCTGTTTATTCATTGGCAAAAATCAGCGCCGCCAGCGGCGGCAGCGAAATTCCCAGCGACCACTGCTGGCCGTGTGCGGACTTGTGTTCAGCATGCACGCCGCCGAGATTGCCCATGCCACTGCCGCCGTACAGCACCGCATCACTGTTGAACTTCTCGGCGTACCAGCCAGGGCAAGGGACGCCGATGCGGAAATTCAGGTGCGGCGTCGGCGTAAAGTTGATCACAACCAGCAACTGCTCAGAGGTGACCCGCCCCTTGCGCCGGAAGCTGAACACGGAATGCAGGTAATCATCCGCATCGACCCACTCGAAGCCTTCGGAGGATGTGTCAAGTTCGTACAGTGCAGGATGCCGCTGGTACAGGGCGTTGAGGTCGCGCACTACCCTCTGTACGCCCTGATGCGACGCATACTGCAGGAGGTGCCAGTCAATGCTGCGGTCGTGGCTCCACTCATCACGCTGGGCAAATTCGTTGCCCATGAACAGCAGCTTCTTGCCGGGGTGGGCCCACATGAACGCGTAGTAGGTGCGCAGCGTCGCAAACTTCTGCCAGTCGTCACCCGGGATGCGTTCGAGTATCGAGCGCTTGCCGTGCACTACTTCATCGTGGCTGAGCGGCAAGATGAAATTTTCACTGAACGAGTACAGCAGGCTGAAGGTCAGCTCGTTGTGGTGGAACTTGCGATGCACCGGATCGCGCGCGAGATAGCGCAGCGAGTCGTTCATCCAGCCCATGTTCCACTTGAAGCCGAAGCCGAGGCCGCCACGTTCGATAAAGTCGGTGACACCGGGCCAGGCGGTGGATTCCTCGGCGATCATCAGTACGCCGGGGTGATTGAAGTAAGCGCGGCTGTTCAGCGTGCGCAACAGCTCAATGGCATCGATATTCTCGCGGCCGCCAAGGTGGTTGGGTATCCACTCACCGTCTTTGCGGCTGTAATCAAGGTAGAGCATCGAAGCTACTGCGTCAAAACGCAGGCCATCGATGTGGAATTCGGACAGCCAGTACAACGCATTGCTGATCAGGTAGCTCTGCACTTCAGCACGGCCGTAGTTGAAGATGCAGGTGTTCCAGTCGGGGTGAAAGCCTTTGCGTGGGTCGGCATGTTCATACAAATGCGTGCCGTCGAAGCGGGCCAGGCCATGCGCATCGGTGGGGAAATGCCCCGGCACCCAATCCAGCAATACTCCGATGTTCATCTGGTGCGCCATATCAATGAAATGGCGGAAATCATCCGGTGTGCCGAAGCGCGCACTCGGTGCGAACAGGCCTAGCGGCTGATAGCCCCAGGAACCATCGAACGGAAATTCGCTGACCGGCATCAGTTGTATATGAGTGAAGCCCATCTCTTTCACATACTGCAGCAACTCGTCTGCAAGTTCGCGCCAGGACAAATTCCGCTGCCCTTCTTCCGGCCTGCGTCGCCACGAGCCAGCATGTAATTCATACACGCTGATTGGTGACAGGTGCGGAGTACTCGCCCGGCGCTGCTGCATCCACTCGCCATCGCTCCACACATGCTGCGATACCGCGGGTACCAGCGAAGCCGTGTCAGGCCGTAACTGCATCTGCTGCGCGTAAGGGTCTGCCTTCAGCGGAATGAAGCGCCCATCCTGCGTGATGATCTCATATTTGTACGGTGCACCTGGCGCCATGCCCGGCATGAACAGCTCCCAAATACCACTGGCAGGATGCAGGCGCATGACATGCGCGCGACCATCCCAGTTGTTGTGTGCACCAACCAGAGACACGCGTTTGGCATTGGGCGCCCACACCGCAAACAGCACACCATCGACGCCATCGCAGTGACGGTGATTGGCACCGAGATAACGCCAGGCCTGTTCCTGGGTACCGTTGTTGAACAGATAGAAATCGGCCGGATCGAGCAGCGATGGGAAGCGGTAGGGATCGTCGACCACGATTTCCACCAGCGGGTAGGTCACCCTGAGCTTGTAGGGGGATTGGCGTTTACGTTCGATCAGGCCGCTGAACAAACCTTCCTCGTGGATACGCAGCAGACTGCCAAGACTGGTTTTGCCGGCGGGAGTAATTACTTCAACCGCCTGCGCACCGGGCAGGAAGACTGTCACCTGCCGGTTGCCGCTGGCGTGCGGGTGCATGCCGAGCAGCGCAAACACATCCGTGAGATTGCCCTTGATGATCTGGTTCACGACCGCAGCCGGCACCAGCGCGTACTTGTCACCCGGCCTTGCGGTAAGGGATTTGGAAGATGGTGCGGTCATGCGGTGCGGGCCTCGGCCATTGCCTGTAACAAGGCCTGGGCGTCAGTGTTGGCGAAGATGTCCTCAAGGGCAACCGGGATTTTACGTCGCCAGTTGGGATATTCCTTACTGGTACCGGGAATATTGACCGGCGTATCAACTCCGGCCAGATCATCCAGCTGCAACGACAACAGTTTAGAGGACACCCTTGCGCACCCCGACACCAGGGCCAGACACAGGCCCGCATCCAGCTCCCGACCCGTGTTGCGGTCTTGCCACGCAGCCGGGAGCAGCGCCTGGTCCGCAAGCCACTGCAACATCTGACCCTTCTCGCCGTTGCGGTGTTCCTGTTCGCTGTGCAGCTTGGCATCGCTGGCGATCAGGCCGATGCGACGGCGCAACACCAGATCGTGACCATTCCACCAGGCAGCGAGCGGCGGCACATCGTGGTTGGCAATCATCGCCAGCGCCATCTCTTTGTAATGTTCGGGTTTGCGGAAATGCCAGCCGTCGTATTTCTCGAAATAAAACACGGCGTTGGAGTACAGGTGGCTCTCGTCAAGGAAGCGCCGTATCTCCGGCGGCACAACCCCCAGATCTTCGCCAATGACAACGCAGCGGTTGCGCACGCTTTCCAGCCGCAGGATCGCGAACAAGGCTTCCACCGGGTAATGCACGTAAGCACCAGAGGCATTGCTGCCGTCGTCGGGACACCACCAGAGCCGCATCAGCGCCATCACATGGTCGATGCGCAATGCGCCGCAACTACGCATGTTGGCGCGCAACAGGGTGATGAAATGCGTGAAGTGCGTTTCCTGCAACTGTTCGGGTAGCAGTGGCGGCAAGCCCCAGTTCTGGCCTTCGGGATTGAAATTGTCTGGCGGCGCACCAATCCGTGCATGCAAGCAAAACAGCCCGGGGTTGCCCAACACTTCGCCGCCATCACTGCTGCTGCCCACGGCAAGATCGCGCACCAGACCCAGCCCCATGCCGGCATGCAGTGCAGCCTGCTGACAGGTATCAAGTTGTTCCTGCGCGAGCCATTGCAACCACATATGGAAATCGACCGCACCGAGCGCGCCATCAGTGTCAGCGAACAACGCCGCCTGCTGTGTGGAGAACAGCTCCAGTTGCTCACCACCACGGTCGACAAAGGCACGGAATCTGTGGCCACGCTGTCCCGGAGCGGAGTCATTCGTGGTGCGAAAGTGGCCGTACATCCGCGCAAAAATATCGAGCTTGAGCGTGTGCACGCCGGTGTAATCAACGTAGTCAGCCATGCGCAGCAACTGCAGTTCCAACTGGAAACCGTCACTCGCTACCCGTGCTTGCACGGCCTGCGCCTGAAACTCCTCACACAGGGCAGGAGCGATATACAAAGGATTGAGGAAACGGCGGTCACCGGGACTGTACGGACTCGCGTTCTCCGGATAACGCAGATCGAGCGCATGCAGCGGATTGAGCAGCAGGAAACCAGCTTTTTTGGCGGCGGCAAGTTCCACCAGTTGCAGCAAATCCGCAAAGTCACCCATGCCCCAGTTATGCGGCGTACGTACGCTGTAGAGTTGTGCCGACAAACCCCACAACTTGCGCCCGTCTTGCAGGCATTCCGGTTGCCAGGCTTGGCGTGGCGCGACAATGATGAGGCTGTCTTGCCTGGAAGTACCATCGCTGAGCTCCAGTCGGTGGTAGCCCACAGGCAATCCGCCTGCGCCCAGGGGCTGCGGCGGGACAAGTCCGCTTGCAGGCGTCGGCGAAAAAAACTCACTGCCGTCTTCAAGCTCCAACCGCCAGTGCAGCGTGGCAGCAGCCAGTTGCGGAATACTTTCGCCTTCGTTCAGCACAAGCACCGCAGGCACCCAGCGGCCGCGTTCAACCAGCTCGCGTTTGCTGAGTAAGCAGTCGAGCTTGTCTGCAGTCGCAACATCGACGCCCATTGTGTTCAAAATGTGCAGCCTGTTTTCCAGTGGAATACGGGCAACGTTGCCCGAGAACTCGATGAACTCGGCGGCAATGCCATAGGAATTCAGCAAGCGGTCCAGCTTGCCTGCATCGAGAGTGCTGACCGCTTTTGTGCGTGGCACCGGGATACTGCCTGAAAGTGAATTGAGCCTCTGCATAGGCGCCCTGTTGCAGTGCAATATACGCCTCACAATGGCGCACGGCTTGGGTAAGTAAGCGGTTTTGCACAAGAGGAGAATGTTTCTTGAAACAGCAAATAGCTTTCTACAACTGCCTTGCAATTATCAGGCCCGACGGCCTGCACAGTGTAAAGAGGGCAACAAAGGAAGGAACAGCCCCAGTTAAGGGGCTGGGTTGAAACATTATTCAGCCCCGACCATGCGTTCGGGATCGAGGTTGTTCTCCTGGCAGAGGTAGTCGAAGGGCTCATTGCCTTCGCCGAAGGTGAGGAAAAAACCGCCGGTCCAGGGCTGGGTGTAGGCGCCGGGATCGTCGATGGTGATTTCGTAACGCAGCTTGTCGAAATCAGGACGCGAGAAACGCTCAATCGTGTGCAACTGCCCGGTGTGCGGATAGCCGTCGCGACTAATCCAGAACTTGTCGTCTCCGATGAATCCGACAGTGTCGACCACCAGCGTGTCTTCTTCCCAATGGCCCACTGAATGGCCGTACCAGCCCGGCTGCAGATCGGCCGGATGTTCGCGGCCATCCATGTAGATCTGACGCCAGGAATGCGGCGCGCCGATGTTGATGAAAAACACCTGGTCGCCGGCATCGAGGATTTCCAGACCATACGGCGTCTGGAACATGCGCGCACCACCGGAGGGTTTGCATCTTGTGTGTGGATCGTCTTTGCCCCCGCCGGCACTGCGCGCCACATGCAATTCCTTCGCCCAGGGCTGGAACGGCACCTGTTCGTAAAGGAGATTCTCGGGAATGTTGCCGCCCTGCCCCGGAGCCCTGTTGGCCAGAGAGCCGAGCAGGCCGTTCCAGTTGCCCACGTGTTCCTTGGTGCCGGCAAAACTGATGTGGCCGAACTCGTTGCGCGGAATCACGCGGGTTTCGGGTTCCTGCGCAGCTTGTTGTGGTTGCGCGTATACCACGCCGGTGATCAGTGCGATGGAGCTTGCAACGATAACAGCCAAGGCCAGTTTTTTCATGATGCTTATTCTCTACCGTCGCCGGCGGGTCTGCCGCCAGTCAAGGTTTGCTGTTCACTCGACGCCGCACCCAACACCTCGCCTGTCGCTGCGATAGTTACACTGCGCGCATTCGCCGTTAAGCTGCCATCGCGTGCGCGGGTGGCTTCAACCAGCATCTCGTCGCCGATCGCCATCGCATTTTTCTTCCAGCCCTGCGCCTGCAACATATGCGGCGGGCCCATTTCAATGCCCCAGTTCTCAATCTCGCCGGTGTCTGCATTGTCAACATCAATGTAGAAATACACATGCGGGTTGTACCACTCAACCTTGGTGACATAACCCTTCAGCGACACCGGTTTGTTGGCGTCGTACTGCGCATTGAACGAATGGTGGGCGAATACCGGCATGGCCAGTGCCAGCAGGCAGAGCAGGCCGTTCTTGCTTGCGGTTTTCATGGTGCGTTCCTCTTCATTGAATTTGGTTGCAAGTTACTGCTCACAAAATTTTTCTTCGATATCGCCAGGCACCCACTCCAAGGTCCACTCCGCTGTCCAAGGCCGCGTATAAGTGCGCGCATCAGTAATAGTGACGCTGTAAACCAGCGTGGCGTGATCCGGCCGCGAGAAGCGCTCAGTCAGCAACAGCGCCGGCGTATGCGGCAAGCCCCCGTTCGAAAACCAGAAGCGATCGTTGAAGCCGCTCGACTCAACCACCAGCGTGTCGCCTTCCCAGTGCCCGGTTGAATAGCCGTAATACGTGCTGGTGACTTCATCCGGATTCGGCGGCGCGCGCCCATCCATGTTGATAAAGCGCCAACCACGATTGCCGCCACCGAACATCACATAGACGCGGTCGTAGTTGCGATCCTGAATGATGCGGAAGCCGGCAGGATCCTGCAGATGCCGCGGCCCAGCCGGCGAAATGCAGGCATTGACCGGATCGTCCTTCATGCCATTCGCTTGGCGATACTTGTATAAGCCTAGCGACCAATCCATGAACGGTGCCACCTTCGCGGCATCGTCAATGTTGGCGAGCAGGCCTTGCTCGTTCATCGGCACGTCGACACCGACTTCAATAAGAGAGTGCTTGCTCGGGTTGGCCCAGTAGCCCAGTTCACCGGGCATGCGGTCGAAGCGCACAGTGCTGTCATCAAAACGCGGAGTTGGTGCAACAGCCGGAGCTTGGGCTTCTGGAACAGCAGCGGAGTCAGCCTGCTCAGCCCCACCACAACCCACCAACAAAACAGCCAACAAGGGACTCAATAAATAGAAGGAACTTTTGCTTCGCATAACAGGCCTCATCCCTTTTACTCCCGCGCCAACACAAGCTGATTTTCGACCCCACCACTGGTCCACGTCCCGGTCAGCGTACGGTGATAAGAACCGAGGTCCGCCAGCACACCTTCAATGACAATGATTTCACCTTCACGCGTCTGCGCTTCGATGTGCACAGACCAGTCAACTGGATTCAATGTGGCGCTGGTGAAGTTGATCGTATTGCGACCCGGGTTGATGCGGCCGCTGATGGTGGTGCCGTCCCAGCCCATGACCACGACAGCAAGCGTGCCCTCGCCACCTGATTGACCCCACTCGCCACGCCAGGTGCCATCCAGCGGATAACCTTCCTGTGCAGAAAGCGATAGTGGCAGTAGTGCGGCTAGGCAAAACAGGACTGGCTTAAACAGTTTCATGCGGCAGGCTTCCCCTAAAACAATGCTTTTTGCGTTGTTCTTTTTGTTGGGCAACTATACCCTACTTCAAGAGCGGATAAACAGGACCGGCAGGTACGGGCTAATTAGAATTCAGCAAGGCAGCCTCGTCGTGTGCATCACAGGAGAATTCCAAGCTTAAGCCAACAAATTACTCACTAGTGGGCCGAACGCGACAACGCTGCTGTTCCAGCGCATTTCACGCGGCTGCAAGAGGCTGCGGCCAGTGGCAAGGTCAGTCTGGCGGGGATAACCGATGAACCTGAAAACGTGACATTCGGGATCGTAATTTTCGAAGCAATGAATGATGTCGAAGCCAAAGACTTTAGGGATGCCGATCCAGCAGTCATCGCAGGTGTCATGCTCGCTGAACTTTATCCCTATTCGGTTGCACTGATACGAAAGTAGGATGGCGGGACTCAGCGACGAAAAGCGCCGAGCAAAACCCCGGCGCTGATAAATGCCATGCCGGCCACCCGATTGAACCAGAGCATGCGCCGACCTTGGCGCAGCCAGATAGCCAGCCTGGCACCCCCACCTGCATAGACGCACATCCAGCAAGTTTCGATCAGCGTGAACGTCAGCAGCAGAATGACGGCCTGCCTGGCCATCGGCAGCTCGCGGTCGATGAACTGCGGAAAGAAAGCAACCCCAAACAGGATCGCCTTGGGATTGGACAAAGACACCAGGACGCCAATGCGAATGCGTGTCCATGCATTGTCCGCATCCGGGCGGCCTGCGGTCTCGATGCCTCCAGCGGCACTGCGCCAGGTACTGATGCCCAGATAAATTAAATAGGCAGCACCCACATATTTGATCATGTCGAATACATAACTTGAGGCGAGCAGCACCGCGCCCAAGCCACCGAGGGAGGTCGACAGAATCACCACCATACCGGCCAAGAGGCCCAGCATGGTGCTGAAAGTCCTTCGCAGGCCAAAGTGGATGCCATGGGTCATCGCCAGCAGCATATTCGGACCGGGCGAGCCAGAGATCAGAAACACGGCCGCGACATAAGCCAGCCAGAGTTGCAGCGACATACTTTGTTCTACACTGTATCGGGACGGACTGAAGTGTGGACAATTCAATGCAATGAAGCAATGAAGTGCAGTATTCCGGCAATCCCGGCTTGATCATTCATCGCCCAGAGACTATCCTTGCCACCTATGAAAACCACCGCCTTTTATACCTATTATTTTATTATTCGACACATCAGGGTGGGTTGAAGGCAGAGGTTCACTAGCAAAAATGCAGTAACCAGCGAAAGAAAAGCCGAAAACCCGCTCCCGAAGCGGGTTTTTTTATGAACTGGCAACAGTGCCACCGGGAAACGAATTGCGCTATTGGGCTGCGGTTGCTTCCAGCCTTGGCCCTTCGGGCTACGGCGTGACAAGTCGAGCGCCGCAGGCGCATTCTAGAATGACATTAGGAGCAAAGCTTGAGCAGCACAGACAAGAACCTTCCGGCCAACGACCCGACAGACAATCCGGGCGAGGGCAGCTTTTCCTTCGTGAATGCGGAGCATGAGGTGCTGCGCTTCTGGAAGACGGAAGACGTGTTCGCCAAATCGCTGCAACAAACCAAAGACTGCAAGCCCTACATCTTCTACGACGGCCCACCCTTCGCCACGGGTCTTCCGCATCACGGCCATTTGGTTGGCTCCACGCTGAAAGACATCATCCCGCGCTACTACACCATGCAGGGTTTCTATGTGCAGCGCCGCTTCGGGTGGGACTGTCATGGCCTGCCGATTGAACATGAGATCGACAAGAGCCTGGGCATGTCTTCGCAGCAAGCTGTCGCCAAGCTTGGCATCAAGGGTTACAACGACGAGTGCCGCAAGATCGTGCAGCGCTACACCACCGAGTGGGAGAAGACGATCACGCGCATCGGTCGCTGGGTGGATTTCAGGAACGACTACAAGACGATGGACCCCGCGTACATGGAATCCGTGTGGTGGGTGATGCAACAGCTCTGGAACAAGGGCCTGCTGTATCGCGGCATCAAGGTTGTACCCTTCTCCACCGCGCTGGGCACCGTGCTGTCGAACTTCGAGGCGGGTTCGAACTATCAAGATGTGCAGGACCCGGCGGTTACCGTGCTGTTCAAGCTGAGCGGTGAAGATGCGTACATGGCAGCATGGACCACAACACCATGGACGCTGCCCTCCAACCTTGGCCTGTGCGTGAACGCCAACATCGACTATGTGAAAGTGAAGGACGCTGATCTCGGCATCCAATTTTGGCTCGCCGAAGCGCGCCTCGAAACTGTGGGCAAAAACCGCAAACTGGAAATCGTCGAGAAAGCGCCCGGTTCTGCGCTGGTTGGCAAACAGTACGAACCGCTGTTCCCCTACTTTGCCGAGCTGAAAGCCGAAGGTGCATTCCGCGTGTTCGCCGATGATTACGTCACCATCGACAGCGGTACTGGCATCGTGCATCAGGCACCTGCCTTCGGCGAAGACGACCACCGTGTGATGAAGGCCAACGGCGTCAAGACTGCGCCCTGCCCAGTGGATATGGAAGGCAAGTTCACCAGCGAAGTCAGTGACTACGTTGGCGTCTACGTGAAGGACACCGACAAGCAGATTATCAAGCGCCTCAAGGAGCAGGGGCACCTGTATCACCAGGATGTGATCGTGCATGCCTACCCGTTCTGCCCGCGTTCCGACACGCCGATCATCTACCGCACGATTCCCTCGTGGTACGTGAAGGTGGAGGAAATGCGTGCGCGCCTCGTGGCCAGCAACCAGCAGATCAATTGGGTGCCGGAGCACATCAAGAACGGCCGCATGGGCAAATGGCTGGAGAACGCGATCGACTGGTCAATCTCGCGTAACCGTTACTGGGGCACACCACTGCCGATCTGGATCAACGATGTCACCGGCAAGCAACTGTGCATCGGTTCGATTGCGGAGCTGGAACAATATTCCGGTGTGCGGGTAACGGATCTGCATCGCGAATATGTCGATGACCTGAATTTCACCATCCATGGCGAAGCAGGCACCTATCGCCGTATCGAAGAAGTGCTGGACTGCTGGTTTGAATCCGGCTCGATGCCCTACGCGCAACTGCATTATCCCTTCGAAAACCAGAAGCTGTTTGAAGCGGGTTTCCCGGCGGAGTACATTGCCGAAGGTCTCGACCAGACGCGCGGTTGGTTCTACACGCTGCTGGTGCTGAGCACGGCGCTGTTCGACAAGCCCTCGTTCAAGAACGTAATCGTCAACGGCATTGTGATGGCTGAAGACGGCAAGAAGATGTCCAAACGCCTGCAGAACTACACGCCACCCGACCTGCTGATGGAGAGCTACGGGGCCGATGCGCTGCGCCTGTACCTGATCAACTCGGGGCTGGTGAAGGGTGAGGAACAGCGGTTTGCCGACACTGGCGTGAAGGACATGGTTAGGCGTGCGCTGCTGCCCTGGCTCAACTCGTTCAAGTTCTTGCAGACGTATGCTGCTATCGACCAGTGGCGTGCTTCCGCATCTACGCCACCCTCAACCAACATCACCGACCAATGGATTCTGTCACGCCTGCAATCGCTACTGACCAACGTTACGCAGGAGATGGCGGCGTACAAGCTCTACAACGTGGTGCCCGCGCTGTTCGAGTTCATCGAGGACTTGACCAACTGGTACATCCGCCTGAACCGTGGCCGCTTCTGGGTTGAAGGTGACACGACGGACAAGAGCGCGGCATACCAAACGCTGTATCAAACCTTGCATGCGCTGACCTTGAGTATGGCGCCATTCGCACCGTTCCTTGCGGAGCACATCTACCAGCAGTTGTTGCCCTATGCCGCGCCAGGGGTAGACAGTCCGAAATCAGTACACCTGTGCCGTTTCCCGCAGCCGCAGCCACAGCAAATCCAGCCGCTGCTGGAAGCTGCCGTGGCGCGCATGCAGAACATCATTCTGCTCGGCCGCCAGAAGCGCAACCAGGTGAAGATCAAAACCAAAACTCCACTGCGGCGCTTGACGATCATCCATCAGGAAAAATCCATGCTGGACGAGATCGCGCGACTGGAGGATTACATCCGCGGTGAGCTGAACGTGAAAACGGTGGAGTACACGCAGGACGAGAACCGCTACATCAAACTGTTCGCCAAGCCCAATGCACCGGTGCTGGGTAAACGCCTTGGCAAGGACTTCGGCAAGTTCCGTGGTTTGATCGAGAAGCTTGAGCCTGCTGAACTCATCGGCCTGCAGGACTCAGGCTGCATCAAGCTGGAAGGCATGAAATTTGATACGGATGACATCCTCGTCTTCCGCGAATCGAAACCCGGCACTGAAGCGCTGTCAAACCGTTTCATCTCGATCGACATGGACTGCACCCTTGACCCGGCACTTATCCAGGAAGGCCTTGCGCGCGAGGTGATCAACCGCATCCAGAAAACCCGCAAGGATATCGGACTGAATGTCAGCGACCGCATCACAATTGCATATACCGCCGACGCCGAGCTCGAAGCAGCCATCCAGCAACACGCGGAACACATCAAGCGCGAAACCTTGTGCACGGCGCTGACCGCTTCGGTAGCGCCCTGCTCCACCCACTTTGACATCGACGAGATGAAACTCGGCTTGACGATCAAACCCAACTGAGAAAGACGGTACCCGACCATGACCATGAAAGCGTTAACTGACGACACCCGCATCAGTGCAGTGAAAGAACTGCTCGCGCCCATCCAGCTGATCAATGAATTGCCGATCACCCCGCGGGCAACCACCACGGTGCTGCAGACACGCGCAGCAATCCAGAAAATTCTGCGTGGCGAAGACGACCGCCTGCTGGTTATCGCCGGCCCCTGCTCGATCCACGACATGCAGGCCGCGCTTGAATACGCCGGGCGGCTGCAGAAAGAAGTTGAGAAACACAAGCAGGATCTGTGCATCATCATGCGCGTCTATTTCGAGAAGCCGCGCACAACCGTAGGCTGGAAAGGTCTGATCAACGACCCCGGCCTCGATGACAGCTTCCGCATCAACGACGGCCTGCGTCTTGCGCGCAGCCTGTTGCTACAACTGGCCGATCAGGGTGTGGCTTCAGGTACCGAATACCTCGACATGATCAGCCCGCAGTACATTGCGGACCTGGTGTCCTGGGGCGCCATCGGTGCGCGCACCACAGAATCGCAGTGTCACCGCGAGCTGGCTTCAGGTTTGTCCTGCCCCGTCGGCTTCAAGAACGGCACTGGCGGCAATATCCAGATTGCCATCGACGCGATAGGCTCGGCATCACACCCGCACCATTTCCTGTCGGTAACAAAGGAAGGCCACTCCGCCATATTCCAAACGGCCGGCAATCCCGATTGCCACATTATCCTGCGCGGCGGCAAACATCCGAACTACGATCCTGAAAGTATTCGTGACACTGCTGAAAAGTTGCAGAAGGCGAAGCTGCGCCCGGCCATCGTTGTCGATTGCAGCCACGCCAACTCCGGCAAGGATCACGTGCGCCAGGTGACGGTATGCAAAGACGTTGCGGGTCAGGTAGGCGGTGGTGAAAAGCACATCGTCGGCGTGATGATCGAAAGCCATCTCGTTGCCGGCATGCAGAAGCAGGTGGCTGCCCAACCGCTCACCTACGGCCAGAGCATTACCGACGCTTGCATGGGCTGGGATGAAACAGTGGGCTTGCTGGATGAACTGGCGGACGCCGTACGCAAACGCCGCGCACAACTCGTCTAAAGCACCGGATAGTCTGTATATCCCGCGGCCCCGCCGCCAAAGAAGGTTGGCACGGGCGCCGATGAGTTGAGCGAAGCCCCCAACCGGAAGCGTGTGGTCAGGTCGGGATTGGTAATTATCAATTTGCCAAAGGCCACCGCATCCGCCGAGCCCTCGGCCAGCGCTTGCTGTGCCGTGTCGAAGGTGAACTTTTCATTGGTAATGTAGGCCCCGCCGAACGCCGCCTTCAGCTGCGGCCCGAGACTGTCGGGGCCGACAAATTCACGCGCGCAGATAAACGCAATGCGACGCTTGCCGAGTTCCTTCGCGATATAGCCGAACGTCGCCGCAGGATTCGCATCGTGCATGTCATGCGCATCGCCACGCGGCGCCAAATGCATGCCGACCCTGCCTGCGCCCCACACGCCGATCACCGCGTCGGTTGCTTCGAGCATCAACCGTGCGCGGTTTTCGATGGAGCCACCATAGTCATCATCGCGCTGGTTGCTGCCATCCTGCAGGAACTGGTCGAGCAGATAGCCGTTGGCACCGTGCAGCTCAACACCGTCGAAACCGGCAGCCTGCGCGTTCTGCGCGCCCCGGCGAAAAGTCTCAACGATGCCGGCCAGCTCCTCGCGGCGCAATGCGCGCGGAACCAGGTAGGGCGTTTCCGGGCGCAGCAGGCTGACATGGCCTTTCGGTGCGATTGCACTCGGAGCGACGGGCAATTCACCGTTCAGGAACACTGGATGCGAGATGCGGCCGACATGCCACAACTGCAGAAAGATGCGGCCACCATCAGCTTGCACTGCTGCAGTAACTTTCTTCCAGCCTGCGACCTGCTGTGGCGACCAGATGCCAGGCGTGCCCGCATAACCGATGCCTTGAGCTGATACTACGGTGGCTTCAGTAAGGATCAGGCCCGTACCGGCACGCTGGCGGTAGTATTCCACCATAAGCTCATTTGGAATACGGCTGTCACCCGCACGCGAGCGTGTCAGCGGTGCCATGATGATGCGATTGGGGATCAACAGATCGCCGAGTTGCAGTGGATCAAACAGGGTAGGCATGCAGCGAAACTCTTGCAATTATTCAATCACATATAGAGATTGAACCACAGGAAACAAGGGGGCAGATGGCTTTGAGTGATCTACAGAACTGCCAACAGTTCCACTTCAAAGATCAGCATGGTGTACGGACCAATTGCTCCGCCAGCACCACGCGCGCCATAACCAAGCTCGTGCGGAATGTAAAGTTTCCAGCGCGAACCGGCGGGCATCAGTTGCAGCGCTTCGGTCCAGCCGCTGATCACGCCATTGACCGGGAATTCGAGTGGTTCGCCGCGCTCTACTGAACTGTCGAACACGGTGCCGTCAACGAGCGTGCCGTGGTAATGCACACGCACGGTGGCGGATGCGTCCGGTTTGCTGCCGCTACCGGCTTCCAGAATTTCGTATTGCAGGCCGCTTGAGGTAACGGTGATACCCGGCTTGGTCGCGTTTTGCTTCAGGAACTGTTCGCCGACAGCGGCCATGGAATTGGCTTGCTGTTTCTGCATGCGCTGTACACGGCGGTTGAGTTCGTCCATGGCCCCGCGCAGTTCAGCGTCTTTGTACGGGCAGGCCTCACCTTTGAGCACAGCACCAAGCCCGGCCAGCAAAGCATCGGGCTCCAAACCTGGGAAAGGCTGGCTGGTCAGTTGCTCGCCTACTTGCCGCCCAATTGCATAACTCGCCAGCGCCTCAACGCTTGTGTATTTCTCTGCCATAAACACCTCGGGTTAAAAAGAGGGCGATGTTAGCAGGCAGACTGGACTGGGAACCAGACCTGCACTACGCTGCCCTGCACCATCACCCGTGAAATTTCCCGCTTGAATTCCAGACAACTGCTGCAACTGTTCATACTGGCCTCCATCTGGGGCGCTTCGTTCCTGTTTATCCGTCTGGCGGTGCCGAGTTTCGGACCGGTGGCACTGAGTGGCACACGTTCGTTCATTGCTGCGCTTACCTTGATGCCGCTGATGTTGCTAAAGGGTCACTGGCCGGTGTTCAAACAATACTGGAAGCACTTGTTGGTCATCGGCCTGATCAGCACCGCACTGCCCTTCTCCTTCCTTAGTATCAGCACGCAGTACACTTCAGCAGGCTTCGCCTCTATTCTGAATGCACTGACGCCGCTCTTCAGCGCGCTGGTGGCCTGGCTGTGGCTAAAGGAATACCTGACACCTGCGGCAGTCATCGGCATCCTGCTCGGTTTCGTGGGGGTGCTGGTCATGGTGTTCGACCGCGAAACGATCACGTCGAATTTTGTGTTGTTGCCGGTACTCGCCGGCCTTGCAGGCACCTTGTTCTATGGCCTGACCGGCAACTATTCGCGGCGCTTTATGGGCGGGGTACCGGTGTTGGTCATCTCTGCAGGCAGTCAAGTATTCGCGACCTTGCTGCTGTTTCCGGTTGCACTCTATCTGTGGCCTGCTGAACCGATACCGGCGGCTTCCTGGCTCTACGCAGTGATCCTCGGCGTACTCTGCACCGGCGTGGCCTATATCCTGTATTTCGGTTTGCTGGAAACCGTGGGCGTGGCGCGTACGGTGATCGTTACCTATCTCGTGCCAGTGTTCGCAATGGCCTGGGGTTATATGCTCCTGGATGAAGGCGTGACGGTTAAAATGCTGGCCGGTGCATTGTGTATTCTGGCCGGTATCGGCCTGACTACGTACAAGCCGGGAAAGAAATCATGAAAATAAGTTTTCTCGCATCACACGGCGGCTCTTCCGCCAAATTCCTGATCGCGGCGATGCGCGCGGGCCAGCTTGTGGCCGAGCCTGGCATTGTGATCACCAACAACCGCGATTCGGCGATCTTTCACTGGTGTCTCGACCACAACATCGACGTGCGCCACATCAGTGCCAAGACCCATCGCGGCGAAGAGAATGCGGACGAAGCGATCGCAACGGTGCTGCAGAACGCCGGCAGCGACCTTGTGGTGTGTTCCGGCTATATGAAGCAGATCGGAGCGCATACCTTGCGCGCCTTTCCTGGCAAGATCCTGAATATCCATCCGGCTCTGCTGCCCAAACACGGCGGCAAGGGCATGTATGGTGATCATGTGCATGCTGCGGTGCTGAAGGCGGGAGAGAAGGAAAGCGGCGCGTCCGTCCATGTAGTCAGCGCCGAGCTGGACGAGGGTCCGGTTGTGTTGCAGATGAAAGTGCCGGTGTTGAGTGGCGATACCGTGGAGACCCTGCGGGCGCGTGTGCAGGCGGTGGAACCGGAACTCTATCTTGCAGCCTTGCAACTGCGGCTGAAGCAAAACCCTAACGCTTCAGTATTTCAGCAAAGAACTCCGTCTGTAGTTTTAATGACCTACATCTACCACCACAACGACTGCCTCGCACACGACCCCGGAGCGCACCACGCCGAAAATTCCGGCCGGCTTAGCGTCATCATGGCCGCCTTGCGCACCGCTACCTTTGCCAAGCCCCTGGAGTATTTCGCGGCACCGCTCGGCACAGACGCGCAGATTCTGCTCGCGCATACCGAAGCGCATCTGCACCACGTTAAAGCGAGCGCACCCACTGCAGGCCACCGCTCGCTTGATCCCGACACCGTGATGTCACCCGGCTCATTGAATGCCGCGCTGCGCGGAGTTGGTGGCGCCTGTCTCGCCGTAGACAATCTTATGCAAGGCAAAACGCAACACGCCTTCTGCGCCATGCGTCCCCCCGGCCACCATGCCACACCGAATCGCGCAATGGGGTTCTGTATTTTCAATCATGTGGCGATCGCTGCGCTGTATGCCATGCAACAACACAAGCTGCAGCGTGTTGCGATCGTGGATTTCGATGTGCACCACGGCAACGGCTCACAGGACATTCTCAATGGTAAGACGGGCATGCTCTATCTTTCCACGCACCAGAGTCCGCTCTACCCCGGCACCGGCACGCTTGCCGAGAACCGCACAGGCAACATCCACAACGTACCGCTGCCCAGTGGCACCGGCGACAGTACCTATCAGGAAATATTCCTGGCAGAGGTCCTGCCGGAGTTGCATGCGTTCAAACCACAACTGCTGCTCGTCTCCGCCGGCTTCGACGCGCACAAGGCTGACCCGCTGGCTGGCATGGCACTGACAGAAAAGACGTATGAATGGCTCGGCTGCCAACTGCGCGAGGTTGCTGATGAATATTCAGGGGGAAAATTGCTGTCAGTACTGGAAGGCGGTTATAACCTGAATGTGCTCGGGAGCAGTGTTGTGGCGTATCTCAAGGGCGCGAACTAAAGCGACCCTTGCCACTACCGTATCGGAAAGTCGAAATACTTGTCCGTATACGGCTCATCTTTCAAAGTGAAGTGCCACCACTCCTCTTCCACCGGCACGAAATCGTGCTTGCTCATCATTGTGCGCAACAGCAGGCGGTTGGCGCGCTGCTGCGGCGTGACTTCCAGTGAGGCCGGCCACGACATTGGGTCGAAGAAGTCGAAGGGCGTACCCATGTCGAGTTCCAGGTACGTGTAGCTGTCGATGAGCGTCAGATCAACCGTGCTGCCGCGCGAGTGGCTGGAAAGTTCAACGAGGTAACCGTTCGGGAAAATATCTTCCTTGTTGAGGTTGGGGTAGTACGCGGCTTTGGTGCTTTGATCAGCGGTAGCGCGCGCCCACTGGATGAAATGGTCCACCGCGCGCTGCGGACGGTAGGCATCAAACACTTTCAACGCGAGGTTGGCGTAAGCAAGCTCCTGCTCCACTTGCTTCAGCGCGAACGCCATCTCCAGCGTACCAATGAGCCGCGCGGCTTCGTAGCCCGGAATGCGGGCGCCGGTGAAATTGTCAGCGGAGTAGTAGCGCACATCCTGCACGAGGCCGGGGATGACCTCGCGCAGATCGATAAAATTATCGGGTATTTCCGCGTTGTGCTCGATTGCCGAGAAGGAAAACATGCTTTTATGAAATGAGTTAAGGAGTGAGCTTGAGCACCTCACCAACAAAGTGGCGGTTGGTCTGGTTGTTGTCTTCCGAATCGGTGAGCACATACAGCGCACCATCTGCGCCTTGGGCGATGGCGCGCACCCGGCGGTCGTTGGCAACAAGCAGGTGTTCTTCCGCCACGACCTTCTCGCCATCCATATCCAGATGCACGAGGAACTTACCTTGGGTGGGGCTCATCGTGCCAATAAAAAGATCGCCCTGCCATTCCGGGAACAAGTCGCCGGTGTACATCTGTAGACCCGAAAGCGCGACCGAGGGGAACCAGTAATACAGCGGCTGTTCAATGCCGGGGCCAGCGGAAGGGCCTAGCTCGGTGCCGTCGTATTCCTTGCCATACGTAACCAGCGGCCAGCCGTAATTATTGCCGGCGCGGATCACATTGATTTCGTCGCCGCCCATCGGGCCGTGCTCGATGGTCCAGATTTCGCCGGTATCGGGATGCACCATCATGCCGTCTGGGTCGCGGTGACCCAGATCAAAGATTTCCCCTCTGGCTGACTCACGGCCCACAAAGGGATTGTCAGAAGGAATGCTGCCATCGCTGTTGATGCGCAGCACCTTGCCACCGAGCGACTGCATGTCTTGCGCGAGCGCGCTGGTCTGGTTGAACGCCATCGTGGTGATGTACAGCGTGCCGTCACCTGCGGAGCGCAGCCGGCGGCCGGGAATTTCGCCAATGACTTCGACATTTTCGATACGGCTATTGTCGGCAGACAACTGCGCACGCGCCACCTGATCAACCTGGAAAGGAACGCCGGCCGTTTGCGCATCAGTGCGTTCCTGTGCCGTGCGGGCACCACCTTTTTGGCCGGGTGCCGGCGCCACATAGGTGAAATAAACGCGGCGGTTTTCAGCGAAATTCGCATCGATGATGAAGTCGTTCATGCTGCGGCCATTAACCGAGAGTATATCGGGCATGCCGGGCAATGGTTCGGACAGCGCGCCCTCAGGACTCAGGATACGCACAGTGCCGGAACCTTCAGTAACGATCAGGTTGCCGTCGGGCAACGCGACCAGCGAGCGCGGCAGATTGAGATTGGTCGCGATTACTTTTTCATTGAAGGCAGAAGCTACAGCGGGGGCCGGGGCCTTGGTCTGCCCTTCGAATGCGGGCGTGGGTGGATTGGCCAGCGGGTCGACGTCTGGCGCGGCTGCAAACGCTATAGAAGGCACAATAGCTGTAACAACACAGGACAGGGCGAGCAGAAAGGAAGTGGGCTTGCCGATCATGGTGAATCTCCGTGAAAACAATAGCCTGCGTGGAAACAACAATCAGATGGTGTGTAGTAGACCCGGTGGCAATCAATAAATGCCAGCGCTGTCGGTAGTGTTTTATTCAAGATCAAAATTGCCTGTACTCTTTCCCTGATAAGTCGTTGTTGTCAGCCATTGATAAGTGGCTTCGAACAACTGAGCGGCGTCGCGTTCCCACATGGCATTATGCGAGGAGCAGTGCATCTCGAGGTAGACCTTCTGCGCTGCGCCGAGGTCGGCATAGAATTCGCGTACCCGCTCTGGGTTTACCTGGCCATCGTGGGTGCCGACCACCATCATGATGGGTGTCTGGGTATTCGCGACCACCTCCGTCGTCCAGCCGAAGGTCGGTACGCGCGGTGCGCGGCGCACACCACTGCCCCAGGTGGAGCCCACGGGATCGGTGGCGAGCATATCGGCCCAGATCACGTCAGCTACTGCAGGGTCATATTGATTCTCGCAACCCACTTGCCGGTCCCAGTTGGCTGAAAAATCTGCATGGGACTGCTTGGTCATCACATCGCCCGCAATGGGAGCCTCTGCTGCGGTGGCGAAAGCCACCCGGTTGTAGGCAGGAGCCAGCACCGCGACGTTGCCAATATTTTCCGGATGCAATGCGGCATAACCGGCCGAACGCGGCCCACCCTGCGACCAACCTACAAGATGCACGGTATCGACGCCGCGCAATTGCTTGAGGTAGCTCACGACGGCGTCGATGTCGTTCCAATCGGATGCCATCGTTGTCGCTGCGTCGGGATAGGTCGGGGGGCAGGTCGACCCGAATTCCTGCATTTGCTGTTCGGCAGACAAGTTGCACCGGTCATTCATCACAGTCGGCCGCGTCGATGGGCCGTAACCGGTCATGTCCATGGAGAAAGTATCAAAGCCGCGCTCCGCCAGATAAGCCATCCAGCTGTAGCCGGCCACCGGCACATCGAAGGCCACTTCAGCGGGCGTGCCGGCGCCGTGGATGAACAATACAACCTTGCCATCCAGATCCGCAGACGCTGCCACATCCGCCGCTGCGCGTTCGCGTACATACAACAGCGCAGTCTGGCCCTGCATGGAAGGCACAGTGGAAACAACGGGGACATAGTGGTCGGTACGCAGCGGGCCCTGGGCAGAGGCAGCACTGGCACATAACAGACCGCTGCACACCCCAAATACCAGCGAGAATCTTGTTGTCATAGTTTTATCCCTATAGGCCTTCCCCGAAGTGACCAAGCCTATCCACCCCTGCAACCCTGTTCAAGTGGTTTGACTCGCCAGCGCCACGGGCGAATAATCCTGCCTGTCTCGTCCTTCCACTTATAACAACAAACACCAACAAAGGGGTAAGTACCATGTCCGAACACGATAAATCACGCCGCGAAGCCTTGAAAACCGGCCTGTCCCTGAGCGCTCTGGCCGCCACGGCCGGCTTGCCCTTCTGGTCGAAACTGGCGCTCGGCGCCAACGAGGAATTGGTGCCCTTCACCGACATGGCAGAATTCATTGCGCCGCCTGTTGCGCCGGGCGCGGTCCACTTCCTCGACACTCGCACCATCAACAGCTTTTACACACCCAACGCAGATTTTTACATCGTCCAACACTACAACCAGCCGGAACTGGCCGAGGCCGACTACAAGCTCCGTGTTACCGGCATGGTCGACCGCCCGCTGGAACTGTCGCTGGCCGACATCAAGGCCCGGCCAAAAATGGAAATCGATGCCGGCTTCGAATGCGGTGGCAACCGCGAAACCCTGTTCCAGGGCTTGATCGGCAATGCGCGTTGGGGTGGTACCAGTCTGGGCGCCTTGTTGCGCGATGCCGGTGTGCAGACTGGCGGCATCGAAGTGGTGTTCTATGGCAACGACAAAGGCATGGAAACAGTGCGCGACCTAAGCATCGAGCAAGCTTTTGGCCGCAGCCTGCATATCAGCGATGCCATGCTCGACGACGTCATGCTGGCCTATGAAATGAACGGTGAAGCGCTGCCGCTGTATCACGGCGCACCGCTGCGCGTGCTGGTGCCGGGCTGGTACGGCGTTGCCAACGTCAAATGGCTCAACCAAATCCATGTGCAGGACACCCGCTACATGGGCCGCTTCATGGCGCGCGATTACGTCACCTTGCAGAAGCGCATTGTCGGCGGAGAAGAACGCTGGGAAGAACGGTCGGTGACACGCATCAATCTGAAATCCTCAATCGTGCGTGTGACCAAAACCGGGAACACCCATAACGTCATGGGCTTTGTGCTGAACGACGGCACACCGCTGCGCGCCGTGGAAGTGAGCATCGATGGTGGTGACTGGCAAGCTGCTACGCTCGATCCCGCCTCCAGCAAATATTCCTGGAAGCTTTTCAACCTGGCCTGGGACAATGCCACACCCGGCGAACACACTCTGGTATCACGCGTAATCGATGCAAACGGCCAAGTACAAGCCACACTGGCTGAAATGCCGGAGAAGCCCACGCGCTGGGAAAACTATGCGCAGTTCCCGCGCAAGGTGCTTATTTCCTGAGCCTTGCAGTTGGGCGTCGCAGGCATTGGACTGCGACGCCAGCCCCTGCACAGACAATCCTCGACAGATCTTAACCCGCGCTTTATCTGGCCAACCTTGGCCGCTCCCTATAATCGCTATCCAAGTGCCTTCTAAGCCATGTGGCGCCTGCACCCTCCTACTTCCTGCGTACACTTACGCAAACGAGAATCTGCCATGAGAACAGCGGCCAATGCATCCCTCACCGCCTTTCAGCCTAAACTTCCCGTGAAGCTGCTCTTCATTTGCACCCATAATCGCTGCCGCAGCATCCTTGCCGAAGCCATTGCTACTGAAGTCGGGGGCAATTTTTTGCAAGCCGCCAGCGCCGGCAACGAACCCTCCGGCGAAATTCATCCGCTGACCTTGCGCAGTCTGAAGCGCCACAGCATTCCGGCGAATAATTTACGCAGCAAGTCAGTGACAGAACTGGAAGCATTTTCCCCAGACTTCGTCATTACCGTTTGTGACAAAGCCACCGCCGAACCCTGCCCCTTGTGGCCTGGCAAAACCCGCCCCCTTCACTGGGGTTTATCCGATCCCAGCGCTTTGGCAACAGATGAAGCCGGTAGTGAACAAGCCTTCGACCAAACCATCGCCACGCTGACCACCCGTTTGAAGTGGCTGCGCGCCGGGGTCGAGCAGGGTCTCGACCTGCAGGGACTGGTCATGCTGATCAGCGCCCTCGCCGACACCAAACCCCAGCCGTTAAGCGCTCAGAATTAATGGGGCTGTTCGAACGTTTCCTGACGCTCTGGGTAGCGCTGGCAATTCTTGCCGGTATGGTACTGGGCAGTTTCTTCCCTTCCGCTTTTGCTGCTACCGCCGCGCTCGAAGTAGCTCACGTCAACCTTCCCGTGGCTGTGCTGATCTGGGTAATGATCTACCCGATGATGGTACAGGTAGATTTCTCTGCCCTAGGCAAGGTGCGCGCCAAGCCCCAGGGCCTACTGTTGACCTGCGTCGTTAACTGGCTGATCAAACCCTTCACCATGGCCCTGTTTGGCTGGGTGTTTTTCCGCTGGGTATTCGCGCCATTTGTCAGTGCTGATACCGCCAGCGAGTATATTGCCGGACTGATTCTGCTCGGCGCGGCACCGTGCACGGCAATGGTGTTCGTCTGGAGTCAGCTGATGAAAGGCGACCCCAACTACACGCTGGTGCAGGTCGCCGTGAACGATGTGATCATGATCTTTGCCTTCGCGCCGATCACCGCTTTTTTACTGGGGGTGAGCGATATTGCGGTGCCGTGGGGAACGCTGCTGCTGTCTGTCGCACTCTACGTTGTGCTGCCGTTGCTGGCTGGTGTAGCGACACGCAAGCTGCTCGATGCGGAGCATCAGCAGAAACGACTGGGCACGTTGCTTCAGGTTTTGAAACCGTGGTCGATTGCCGGACTGCTCGGCACGGTCGTCCTGTTGTTCGGCTTTCAGGCGCCGGTGATTTTGCAGGAGCCGCTGGCAATCGTACTGATTGCCGTGCCAATCCTGTTGCAGTGTTATCTGGTCTTCGGCATTACTTGGGTTGGCGCAAGCCTGCTGCGTCTGCCGAAAGCGATCGCGGGGCCAGCCTGCCTGATTGGTGCATCCAACTTTTTTGAACTGGCGGTGGCGGTGGCGATAGCGCTGTTCGGCCTCAATTCAGGCGCGGCGCTGGCAACTGTTGTGGGTGTGCTGGTGGAAGTGCCAGTGATGTTATCGCTGGTGTGGGTGGTCAACCGCAGCCGGCTGTTTGCCAACTAAACCGCCGACTAAACGATACTGCGGATCGGCACCACCGGATTTACATCCGCCTCGTAATCGACACCGGGCACGTTGAAGCCGAACAGTTGCAGGAACCCGGTTTTGTAGCCGACGAAATCGGATAATTCATTGACGGTTTCTGTTGTTACCTGCTGCCACAGCCCCGCCACTTCATTCTGCACTGCGGGATCCAGCTCCTTGTAATCCGCGCGCCAGCGGCCTTCGTTGTCGATGCGCGAATTGTTGCCATTGAGAGGGCCGTACAAACTTTCACGGAACAACAGATCAATCTGTTCGATGCAACCTTCGTGCGTGCCATGCGTCTTCATGACCTTGAAGAGCAGCGCAAGGTACAACGGCATTACCGGAATCGCGGAACTGGCCTGGGTGACAACGGCTTTCAATACAGAAACGCGAGCCTGCCCTCCGTGCGGCTGCAACTGGGCGCGGATCACACCGGCTGTCTGATCGAGATCTTTTTTGGCGGCGCCGATGGTGCCGTTCCAGTAGATATCCCAGGTGAGTTTGGCGCCGATGTAGGTGTAGGCCGTAGTGACCGCACCGGGGGCCAGTACGCCGGCCTTGCTGAGTGCTTCGATCCACATCTGCCAGTCTTCGCCGCCCATCACGGCAACCGTGTTGGCGATTTCTTCTTCGGTGGCGGCAGCAACGCTCATCTCCTGAATCACTTCCTTGTCGGTGTTGATACCGCGCATCGTGATGTCCTGGCCGATCGGTTTGAGCGTGGAGCTGTGCACGACACCGGTTACCGGATGCTGCCGTTTCGGCGAAGCGAGACTGTAGATCACAAGATCGACCTGGCCGAGATCGGCTTTGATGGTAGCGATGGCCTTCTGTTTGATTGCATCAGAGAACGCATCACCGTTTATGCTTTTTACGTAGAGCCCTGCTGCTTCCGCCTCCTGATGAAAGGCAGCGGAGTTGTACCAGCCCGCAGAGGCCGGTTTGTCTTCCACCCCTTCTTTCTCAAAAAACACACCCAGAGTGGCCGCGCCAGCACCGAAAGCGGCGACGATACGTGAAGACAGGCCGTAGCCCGTTGAGGCACCAATGATAAGCACTTTTTTCGGGCCGCTGAGCGCACCCTGCTTTTTCACATGGTTGATCTGGTTACGCACGTTCGCTGCGCAGCCAACCGGATGGGTGGTGACACACATGAAGCCGCGTACACGGGGTTTGATGATCATTGGTTTTCCATTTTTTCGATTCAGTTCGGTTCGATGTACAGGTGCAATTCTAGCATGGGGCACAAAGGGCCCTACTCTTGCCCGCCGGCTGCAGCTATCAAGAGCTG
>CAMDML010000027.1 GCA_945902215.1 Klebsiella pneumoniae
TGGCGAGACTGGCCGACACACCGCCATAGACAGGGTCAACCAGCACGGAAATGTAGAGCAAACCGCGTTGTTTCATCCGCTCAAGCGCTGCAGCAGTCTTGGCCATCTGCATCAACGACACCAGCGCTTCCTGCATGCGCGCACCACCACTCGTGGCGAAACAGACGAGCGGCATGTTGCGTTCCAGGCAGCGATTCACGGCCAAGGTGAATTTATGGCCAACGACCGCACCCATGGAACCGCCGATGAACGCGAATTCGAATGCAGCGACAACTACGGGACGACCATCAACCCGACCTTCCTTCACCACCAGTGCGTCTTTTTCACCAGTAGCCTTGGCCGCGGCTACAAGACGATCCTTGTATTTTTTAAGATCCTTGAACTTGAGGATGTCAACCGGCTCGATGTCAGCGCCAATTTCGCTCTGCCCTTCCTTGTCGAGAAAAAGATCAAGGCGATGGCGCGCGGTGATGCGCATGTGGTGATCGCACTTGGGACACACATCCTGATTTTCCTTCAGGTTGTCGCGATAGAGCACCGCTTCACAGCGCGGGCATTTCTTCCATAAGCCTTCAGGTACGCTACGGGATTTGGCAGTAGCGTCCTTCTTCATGATGGACGGCAGAATCTTGTCTATCCAACGGCTCATGTGGCCCCTCTATTTAGCGCGCGCATCCATCGCCGCGCGCATGCGGGCGATGAGATCGGTCTGCGATCTGAGTTGTTCCACGGTGTAGGTCTGTCCTGCTTTCAGTTCGGCAATCTTGTTGATCAGTGCACTGCCAACCACGATGGCATCGGCAACAGCGGCAATGGCGGCAGCACTTTCAGCGTCGCGAATACCAAAACCAACACCGAGCGGCAACTTGGTGTGCTTACGCAACTTGTCCAGGCTGGCCACAACTGAGTCGATATCCAGATTGGCAGCACCGGTGACACCTTTGAGCGAGACGTAATAAACGTAACCCGTGCTCTCCTTGCAAATGGCTTCTGCGCGCTCGGGATTGGTGGTGGGCGCTACAAGAAAGATATTGTCGAGCCCGGCTTTCAACATGGTCACATGCAGTTCATGCGCTTCTTCCGGTGGCATGTCGACGATCAACACACCATCTACCCCGGCGGCCACGGCGGCATCGGTGAATTTCTGGTAGCCCATGAACTCGACCGGATTGAGATAGCCCATCAATACGATCGGCGTCGTTGTGTCGGTCGTGCGGAAGCGGGCAACCAAATCCAGCACCTTGCTCAGTGTGGTCTTTTGCGCCAACGAACGCTCGATGGCACGCTGAATGACCGGACCATCGGAGGACGGATCACTGAACGGAAAGCCCAGCTCGATGAGATCAGCGCCGTTTGTGACGAGCGCGTGCATCAGGCCGAGACTCGTTTCAAGATCGGGATCGCCAGCGGTGATATAGGGAATCAACGCTTTGCGCCCCTTGGCCTTCAGTTCGGTAAAACACTGCGTAATACGACTCATAATTGTTGTACTGCCTTAAACCGTGATGTTGTCAATGGCGGCAACGGTGTGCAAATCCTTGTCGCCGCGGCCTGACAGGTTGACCACCATGATGTGATCTTTCGGCAGGGTCGGCGCGAGTTTCATTGCATATGCCACGGCATGGCTCGATTCGAGCGCGGGAATGATGCCTTCGGATCGGGTCAGGTAACGGAAGGCATTGAGCGCCTCGTCATCAGTCACCGCAGTGTATTCCGCGCGGTGGATGTCCTTGAGCCAGGAATGCTCAGGGCCGACTCCGGGATAGTCGAGACCCGCGGAGACCGAATGCGTTTCGATGATCTGGCCATCTTCGTCATTCATCAGGTAAGTGCGGGTGCCGTGCAGCACACCCGGACGCCCTGCGGTCAATGGTGCCGCATGCTTACCAGTAGCGATGCCGAGACCGCCGGCTTCGACCCCGATCATGCGCACATCAGTGTCACCGATGAAGGGATAGAACAGCCCGATGGCATTGGAACCACCGCCTACGCAAGCAACCAACGAATCCGGCAAGCGGCCACATTGCTTCAGGCTCTGCTGCTTCACTTCGCGACCAATGATGCTCTGGAAATCGCGCACCAACATCGGATAGGGATGCGGACCCGCTACGGTGCCGATGATGTAGTAGGTATTGTCGACGTTGGTGGCCCAATCGCGCAGTGCTTCGTTCAACGCGTCTTTCAGCGTGCAGGAACCGGAGCTGACACCGACCACGTTCGCGCCGAGAATTTTCATGCGGAACACGTTGGCGGTCTGGCGCTTGATGTCTTCAGTACCCATGAACACGTGACACTCAAGACCGAGGCGTGCAGCAACAGTCGCCGTGGCAACGCCATGCTGACCCGCGCCAGTTTCGGCGATGATGCGTGTCTTGCCCATCGCTTTCGCAATCAGCGCCTGACCGATGGTATTGTTTACCTTGTGTGCGCCGGTGTGATTGAGGTCTTCGCGCTTCAGGAAAATCTGCGCGCCGCCAAGTTCGCGGGTCATGCGTTGCGCGAAATACAAGGGCGAGGGACGGCCCACATAATGCGCAAGGTCGTAGTCGAATTCGGCCCAAAACGCAGGGTCCTGTTTCAGCTCGGCGTATTTGCGGCTGAGTTGTTCCAGCGCCGGCATCAGGGTTTCACCCACGAAGATACCGCCGTAGGGGCCAAAATGGCCGCGTTCGTCCGGGCTGTTGTAGTTTTTGAATGAGCCACTGAATGCGATCTGTTTGTCAGACACGCTACACCTCACTGTCATTTGTGCTTGAACACACGTTGTTAATAAATTTCTGAATCAATTCTGCAGACTTGATACCGGGCGCACTTTCCACGCCCGAGCTCACATCCACTGCCCACGGCCGCACCTGCCGTATTGCCTCGGCAACATTAGCTGGATGCAGACCACCGGCGAGGATAATACGGCTGTGACTTTCCGCTGGACCTGCTGACGGCCGCAACAAGGCCCAATCAAAACTGGTGCCGGTACCGCCGAACTGCTGCTCGTGCCATGCATCCACGAGTATGCCTTGTGCCGTGCTGTAGGCCGCCATGGCCGCATCGAGATCCATCCCAGGTTTCATGCGCAGTGCCTTCAGATACGGACGTGCGAAGCTCTGGCAGTACTCAGGGCTTTCATCGCCATGAAATTGCAGCAGATCCAGTGCCACTTCAGCCAGCACTGCTTTCACCTCGGAAGGCTCAGCGTTGACAAAGAGTCCTACGCGCGTAATAAACGGCGGCAGCGCTGCAGCGATTGCTTTGGCTTGGGCCACACTGACCGCGCGCGGGCTCTTGGCATAGAACACGAAACCCAGCGCATCTGCGCCGGCAGTAGCAGCAGCAAGGCCGTCTTCAAGCCGTGTGATGCCGCAAATTTTGACTCGGGTTCGATGGGCCGCAGACACGGGGAAAGCCTTTATCCGGAAGCGCGCGATTCTAGCAAAAGGATACGGCCAAACCTATGAAAAATCGGTAAAAAACGGAAACTGCTGCATGGCTGACAGGGTCTCGGGCAAGCCGAAACGCAAGGGATAACGTACCTTCAGGAGACTGAGGCCAGCAGGCGCTGCAGTTTTGGCCGCCTGTTTGCGATCGCGTGATTCGAGTACCTGCCGCGCCCATTCCGGGGCCGCCTTGCCTTCGCCGATGAGCAGCAACACACCCATGATGTTGCGCACCATGTGGAGCAGGAAGGCATTGGCTTCAATGTCCATCACAACCAGATTGCCGTGTCTGCGCACCACTAGTTCCGTCACATTGCGCATCGGTGAACGCGCCTGACAGGACATCGCGCGGTACGCTGTAAAATCTTGTTCGCCCAACAGCAATTGCCCTGCCGCATGCATCGCGTCAGCATCGAGTGGCCGCTGGTGGCCGGTGACGAAAGAAGCCAGAAGTGCCGGCCGCACGCGCTCGTTGCAGATCGTATAGCGATAGCGACGGCTGTAGGCAGAGAACCTTGCATGAAAATCTGCTGGCACCGGGTGCGCCCAGCGCACGGCAACCTTGCGTTTCAATTCCGTATTGGTACCGAGTACCCAGGCCTTGAGTTCACGCACACTGGTAGTGTCGAAATGCACGACCTGGTTGGCAGCATGCACGCCGGTATCGGTGCGTCCGGCGCAATGCACGCGCACCTTTTGTGCGGCGACCTGACTCAGCGCTTGTTCCAGTGTTGTCTGCACGGTAGGCAGCCCAGGATCAAGTTGGGTTTGCCAGCCATGAAATGCGCTCCCGTCGTATTCGACGCCAAGCGCGATGCGCGTGTTCGGGAGGGATTCCGGCACGGAGTGCTCGGTAACAAGTATTGTGTCCGTCACGATGCGGACCTACGGAGTGTCAGGAGGCTTGCCAGGTCTTTTTCAGTTGTTGCGCAGTTTCTGCCTGGGAGGCACTGCCTTCGGCGATGACTTCATCGAGAATTTCAATGGCTTCAACGACATCTCCCATGGCTTCGTACGCCGTGGCAAGGTCAAGCTTGGTATCACACTCGTTGCCGGTATGCGGTTTATATTCGCTTTCCTCCTCGGCATCGTTGGTCACCATGGTGTCGTCGAAGCTCAGCTCACCCAGATCAAGCAGGTCGTCATCGACTGATACAGCAGCATCGTTCACGGCTGGTTTGCTGCCCGGGAAGGCAATTACTTCGATGGCATCAGCTGCAGCTGCTTTTGCAACTACTACCGGCGTACTCAATTTGAACTCGAAGGTCTCGACTTCAACTGTATTTGCTGCTGTCTCCACCGCGACTTCAGGTTCAACGTTTTCCACTGGCACAAATACTTCGGCTGCTTCGTTGTCGCTGCTGTCGATGCCATCCAGCACATCGTCCAGATTCATCATGTCGTCGCTGAAGCCCATTTCATTGAGCAGGGTATCGGTATTCTTTTTTGCGACAACAGTGGCGGGCTGCGGTGCTGACGGACCCCGTGGCTCGATTCTGGCGGAGGCAGTCTCTACCTCCATCTCGTAATCGTAATCGTCATCGTCATCCTCAGGCTCACTGCGGCGGAAGCGGGCGAGCAACCCTGCGAGCAGGCCGGGTTTCTCTTCAACCTCTTCATCGCCTACGTCAGGCTCTTCGGTGTCCAGTGCAGGATTGAAGGAAAGTTCTTCGGCATTGGCCACGGCCTGTCTACGCCGGTTAACCAGGAAGCCTAGAAAGCCCAGCACGAGTGCGAGACCCACGCCAAGCAAAACAACCGTGTTTTGCAGCAGGCCGGTCAGGCCGGAGGCGGGCTGATTGTTGAGATCGGCAAGAGCATCGGCGGCATTCTGGGCAGAAGCCAGCGCCTGCGTGGTGGCATCGGCCTGGGCAGTGAGTTCGGACTGCAGCTGGGCAATGCGCTCGTCTTCAATGGCGATGATGTTTTCCAGCAGATCAATTTGTTCCTGCAGACTCGACAGCTGGTTGTTCAGTTCCAGATTCACGATGCGTGCGCGATCCAGACTTTCCTCGCTGAGCATCAGTTCGTTTTCAAGTGTAGCAATGGTTCTGGCAAGGTCGCTGCTGCCGCCGTCGAGGCTGGCGCCGTCTTCACTGGTCAATACACTCAGTTGATCGCGTGTTGCTGCGCCACCGCCAGCAGTGGCGTTGTCGCTGGCCGCAAGAGGTTGGCCGCCAAGGTCTGTATTTTGTTGGTTGATCTGGGCAATGGCTGCCTGTTCGTCGATGATGCGAATATCCTGCAAAGTCGGAATACGCAGAACACGGCCGTTGATCAGCTGGTTGATGTTGTTGTCGATGAAGGCGTCGGGATTGGCGCGCTGAATAGCCACCATCATCTGCTGCACGCTGACACTGGCTTCGGGAAGAGTGCTCGCGGCAATTTCATACATGGTATCGCCGGAGGTGACGGTATAGGACTCTGCGGTGCTGTCGGCAGCTGGAGCAGCCGCACCGGCAATGGCAGGCGCCGGTTCTGGTGGTGGTGTTTCAGTGTTGGCGGGCAATTCCACCAACAGTGTGTATTCCTTGAGGGTGACGCTGCCGGGTTCAGTAACCGTAATGATCAGATTCAGGAAGGGTTCGGAAATGTTGTCAGGAGATGTCAGGATGATCCGGCCTGCATTTTCGTTGTCGACTTCTATCGCAAACTGGATGCTGTCTAGAAAAGGATCACGTGCGATATCGACCAGATCGTAGGCGGCTTGGTCGCCCAGGACGACAGAAATCATGGAGGCATCGAGGCCAGCCAGACTGTTCAGTTCTATGGTGGCTTGCAGGGGTTCGTTGAGCGCGGACGTCAACGCGATCTCGCCGAGGTCCAAAGCAAGCGTGCTGGAGGACACCAACAGACCTATCAGCCCACTTCCCGCAAGGAACTTTCCGGCATGCAGTGCTTTGATTCGGACTAGCATAGGGCTATCCATCCAGGCGGCTCATTTATAAAACTTAGTCGCTAAAATCTTGCGGCGCTGTTTCAGATTTACTTTCAAAACAGGCCGCAAGTATCTATTAGATGTAGTCTTTTATCAACACTTCCGCGATCTGAACCGAGTTCAAAGCGGCGCCTTTACGCAGGTTATCCGACACCACCCACAGATCAATCCCGTGAGGATGGGAAATATCCTTGCGGATGCGGCCGACCCAGACCTCGTCACTGTCGGTGCCTTCGCCGATCGGGGTCGGATAGCCACCCGGTTCGCGCTTGTCCATGAGTTTGACGCCCGGCGCTTTCCCCAGCAGCTTGCGCACTTCTTCTGGCGTGATCTTGTCGCGGGTTTCGATGTGGATGGCCTCGGAATGGGAATAGAACACCGGCACCCGCACACAGGTAGGGTTCACCTGGATATTCTGGTCTTCCATGATCTTCTGGGTTTCCCAGACCATTTTCATTTCTTCTTTCGTATAGCCGTTGTCCATGAACACATCAATGTGCGGGATCACGTTGAACGCGATCTGTTTCGGATACACCTTGATCTCTGGCTGCTGGCCATTGAGCAGTTTGACGGTCTGGCCAGCCAACTCGTCGATCGCTTCTTTCCCGGTGCCGGACACGGACTGGTAGGTCGCGACGTTGATACGCGTGATACCGACCTTGTCGTAGATCGGTTTCAGGGCCACCAGCATCTGGATCGTTGAGCAGTTCGGATTCGCAATGATCATGCGGTTTTTGTATTGCGCCACTGCGTGTGGATTCACCTCGGGCACGACGAGTGGAATGTCCTCCTCGTAGCGGAACTGGGAGGTGTTGTCGATAACGATGCAACCGGCTTTACCCGCAATGGGTGCATACACCGCAGACACGCTGGCGCCGGGCGAAAAAAGTCCAATCTGCGCCTTGCCGAAATCAAAGTCGGCCAGATTTTCAACGGTGTATTGCTTGTTGTTGAACGTGATGGTCTCGCCTGCACTCCGCTCGCTGGCGAGCAAATACAGGTTGTTCACCGGGAATTTGCGCTGCTCCAGAATCCGGATCATCGTTCTGCCAACAGCACCGGTGGCTCCCACCACCGCGACGTTGTACTTCTTGTTCATCTCATTACTCCTTACCAAGGACTCAGGCGCCCAAGGTATTTTCCAACAAGGTACGAGTCATACCGTAATAAGGCATGGCGGACTCGCCTTACGCCAAGCCGAATTCCGATGGGGTCAGAGCTGAAGTTCAGACCCCGATCAGCTCAAGCGCTGTACAGCCAAGGGGTCTGCGTACGGGCCTTCGCTTCAAAGATCTTGATCGCTTCAGCGTGCTGCAGCGTTAACCCGATGTCATCGAGTCCATTCAGAAGAATGTGCTTGCGCGAGGCTTCTATGTCGAATTGCTGCACGCTGCCATCTGGCTTGGTGATGGTTTGTTTCTCCAGATCCACAGCCAGTGTATAGCCTGGCTTGGCAACAGTTTCCTGAAAGAATTGCTCAACAATTTTTTCATCCAGAACGATCAGCAGAATTCCGTTCTTCACACAGTTGTTAAAGAAGATATCCGCATAGCTGGGCGCGATAATGCAGCGAATGCCGTAGTCATCCAGTGCCCACGGCGCATGTTCGCGGCTCGACCCACAACCGAAGTTTTCGCGGGCCAGCAGAATTGATGCGCCCTTGTAGCGCGGCTGGTTGGCGACGAAATCTTGATTGAGCGGACGGCCGGTGCATTCCTGGTCGGGCAAACCCTTGTCGAGGTAACGTGCCTCGTCGAACAGGTTTTTGCCGAAGCCGGTACGCTTGATCGACTTCAGGAATTGCTTCGGGATGATGTAGTCGGTGTCGACGTTGGCGCGGTCCAGCGGGAGGACCAGACCCTTTTCCGAGATAAACTTTTTCATTTAAGGTTCACTTCCAACTATTTGATTTTTATTTCTATTATATGCCTGTCAGGTCAGAGCAGCTGAACTTCGCGGATATCCACAAAGTGACCGAACACCGCCGCCGCTGCCGCCATCGCCGGGCTGACGAGGTGGGTACGGCCGCCAAAACCCTGCCGGCCTTCAAAGTTGCGGTTCGAGGTAGAGGCGCAATGTTCACCCGGCTCCAACTGGTCGGCGTTCATTGCCAGACACATTGAGCAGCCGGGTTCGCGCCACTGCAAACCGGCATCCTTGAAAATCTTGTCCAACCCTTCCCGCTCAGCCTGCGCCTTGACGAGACCTGAACCCGGCACGACCAACGCTTCCTTGATGTTGGCAGCTACCTTGCGGCCTTTGACGACCGCAGCAGCAGCGCGCAGATCTTCGATGCGCGAGTTGGTGCACGAGCCAATGAACACGCGGTCCAGTTGAATCTGCTGGATCGGCGTGCCGGCAGTCAGCCCCATGTATTTAAGCGCCTGCTGGTAATTGCCGCGCTTGCTCTCGCTCGGTGCATTGGCCGGGTCCGGCACATTGCCAGTAACCGGTGCCACCATTTCCGGCGAGGTGCCCCAGCTGACCTGCGGCACGATGTCGCCACCTTCCAGTTCAACGACTGCGTCAAATTTCGCGTCGGCATCGCTGACCAGATTGACCCATGCTGCACTCGCTTGTTCCCACGCAGCACCTTTCGGTGCGAAGGGACGGCCCTTTACGTAATCAATCGTTTTCTGATCCACGGCGACGAGACCCGCGCGCGCACCAGCTTCAATCGCCATGTTGCAAACAGTCATGCGACCTTCGATAGAGAGCGAGCGGATTACTTCGCCGCCGAATTCAATCGTGTAGCCCGTGCCGCCGGCAGTACCGATCTTGCCGATGATCGCGAGGATCACGTCTTTGGCCGTGATACCAGCTTTCAGTTTGCCGTTCACCTTGACCAGCATGTTCTTTGCTTTGCGTTGCACCAGACACTGGGTTGCCAGTGTGTGCTCCACTTCGGAAGTGCCGATGCCGTGCGCCAACGAACCGAGCGCGCCGTGCGTGGACGTGTGGGAATCACCGCAGACGATGGTCATGCCTGGCAGTGTTCTCCCTTGCTCCGGGCCGATCACATGCACGATGCCGTGGCGCGGGTCATCAATTTCGAATTCTTCGATGCCGTATTCCAGACAGTTGCTGTCGAGAAACTTGACCTGAATTTTGGACACAGGGTCGACGATGCCTTCAACACCTCGCGAACGTTCACTGAGCGTAGTCGGTACATTGTGATCCGGGGTTGCCATGTTGGCGGCCGCGCGCCAAGGTTTGCGACCGGCCAGGCGCAGACCTTCAAACGCCTGCGGTGAGGTGACCTCATGCAGGTACTGCAAGTCGATGTAGATCAGGGCATTGCCGTTACCCAGTTCCTGCACCAGATGGGAATCCCAGATTTTGTCGTAGAGAGTTTTTGCTGACATTTATTTCTCTTTATATTTCAATAAGTAATAGATTGGACTTAATGTATATTTTGAATCAGGCTCAAGCCTGTGCCGGGATCACCGGCGTCGTAATCTTCACGCCAAGGTTCTGGGCGCGGTGCCGCAGCAAGTGATCCATCAGCGTAATCGCGACCATGGCTTCGGCGATTGGGGTGGCACGGATACCAACACAGGGATCATGCCTGCCCGTCGTCGAAATCTCAGCCGGGTTGCCATGCACATCAATGGTCTGCCCTGGAATCCGGATGCTGGAGGTCGGCTTCAGCGCGATGTGAGCAACGATGTCCTGCCCGCTGCTGATGCCACCGAGAATGCCACCGGCATTGTTGCTGAGGAAACCGGCCGGACTCATCAAATCGCGGTGCTCGGACCCCTTCTGCTCCACGACGCCAAAGCCTGCTCCGATCTCCACGCCTTTGACTGCGTTGATGCTCATCAGCCCGTGCGCCAGTTCGGCATCAAGGCGGTCGAACACCGGCTCACCCAAACCCACCGGAACTCCGGAAGCCACGATCGTGATGCGCGCTCCGATGGAATTGCCTTCCTTGCCCAATGCAGCCATGTAGGCTTCCATTTCAGCCACTTTGCTGGCGTCAGGGCAAAAGAACGGGTTGTTGGAGATTTCGTCCCAATCCACGCTTTCTACTTTGATCGGCCCGAGTTGGGACAGGTAACCCCGGATCCTTATGCCGTGTTGTTCGGCCAGATACTTCTTGGCAATGGCACCCGCTGCCACTCGCATCGCCGTCTCGCGGGCGGACGAACGTCCACCACCTCGATAGTCACGAATGCCGTATTTTTGCGCATAGGTGTAGTCCGCGTGGGCCGGGCGGAACAGGTCCTTGATGTGGCTGTAGTCCTTGCTCTTCTGGTCGGTGTTCTCGATCAAGAGGCCAATTGGCGTACCCGTGGTCCGTCCCTCGAAGACGCCGGACAGGATTTTCACCTGGTCGTCTTCGCGGCGCTGGGTAGTGAAGCGGGAGGTGCCGGGTTTGCGGCGGTCGAGGTCGTGTTGCAGATCCGCTTCGCTCAATTCCATTCCGGGCGGACAGCCATCAACAACACAGCCGAGCGCTGGCCCGTGGCTTTCGCCGAACGTGGTCACGCTAAACAATTTGCCTATCGTATTACCGGCCATGGGAAATCAAGGACTTGGGTGGCGTAAAAAAGGATGCATTGTACTCTTGATCACCCCTCGCGGGCTATTGGCGGCAAGGGCTTGTAGTGGTTCAGTTTGAATTTTTTGCAGGGTTGATTTGGTGGGTTCTGGAGTGGGTTCTAGATGTGATGTGAGTTCTGGACAGCCACTGGATTCGTTGTTGCGTTGCAGTGACGTGTGAGGGCCATGGATGGCCCGAGTCGAAGTGCACACGGATGTGCGTCTACGATCCCAGCAATGCACCCCGACCTAAGCGCAGAAAAAAAGTGTGTCAGGCCGCCAGTTGCCCTCGTGTCAGCAGGCAGACGCCTTCGCCGCCGTACGCGAATTCGAGCCAGAGGAAAGGTAGATCAGGACGTGCGGCGGCCAATACCGGCCATGTCACTCCGGTTTCTAGAATCAGCACACCCTCCTCCGACAGAAAATTCGCCGTCTGTTCGAGAATACGCAGCGGAATGCCGATGCCATTTGTATCCGTGACGAGACCCAGCACAGGCTCCTGGTGATATTCCTCGGGCAGATCGTTGTATTCGTCTTCGGCCACGTAGGGCGGGTTGCTGACGATCAGATCGAAGGTGCCCTTTAGCATGGCAAAGAGATCAGACTGCACCGCAGTAACTCTTCCTTCCAAACCGAATTTGCGGATATTGATTTGCGCCACATCCAGAGCGTCGGGCGAAATATCTGACAAAACGACTTCTGCATCCGGAAAGGCCAGCGCGCACGCGATGCCAATGCAGCCACCGCCAGTGCACAGATCAAGAATGCGTTTGGGTGGGCGCGGCAACAACGGTTCGAACTGGTCACGGATCAATTCGGCCAGCGGCGAGCGCGGTACGAGCACACGCTCGTCTACATAGAACGGCAATTCGCAGAACCAGGCTTCTTTCAACAAATAGGCCAACGGTTTGCGGCTAGCGATACGTTCCGTGAGCAGCTTGTTTACTGCAGCCAAATTGGTTTCGGAAAGCACAGTATCTGCCTGCAGCTTGTCCATACCCTGCCGGCGCAGCACGGTTTCAAGCAGCCAGCAGGATTCGTCCCAGGGATTATCCGTGCCGTGCCCAAAATAAAGCCCGGCAGCGTCAAGGGCCGCTGTCATCTGATCAAGCACCTGCTGCGTACTGGCTATTTGCAACTTCATGGCGCTACTTTACCCTGCTGGACGAATCGCGTAGGGTGCGCAGTCTAGCTGCAAACCCTCATACCGGAAACCTTAAAGACGCTGACTGTTATGCCGAAAAAGCCAATTACTGATCCGAAAGTTGCTCAAATGAAAGATGCCTATGCGGGCATCATCACCGCGATTGGCGAAGACCTGAAGCGCCCCGGTCTCAAGGACACACCAGAGCGTGCCGCGAAGGCCATGGAGTTCCTGACCCAGGGCTATCACCAGAACGTTGACGACATCATCAACGACGCCCTGTTCCCCACCACCTCGAATGAGATGGTGATCGTCAAGAACATTGAGCTGTATTCATTGTGCGAACATCACCTGCTGCCTTTCATTGGCAAATGCCACGTTGCGTACCTGCCCACTGACGTGGTCATCGGCCTGTCGAAGGTTGCGCGCATCGTGGACATGTATGCGCGCCGCCTGCAGATCCAGGAGCATCTGACCCAGCAGATTGCTGAAACCATCTTGGAGAAAACCCGGGCGCTTGGCGTGGCTGTCATTATCGAATCGCAGCACATGTGCATGATGATGCGCGGTGTCCAGAAACAGAACTCGGTGATGACCACATCATGCATGCTCGGCGCCTTCCGCGAACGGCAGAGTACACGCACTGAATTTCTGTCGCTGCTCAACCATTCTTCATGACAGTGAAGAAATCCCTCAGCAAAGCCGCCACTTCATTTACCTGTCCTTCCAGGTGTTGATGGTGGCCTCCTGGTAAATCGGTGCGCTGCAGGTTTTTGAAATACGTGCAACGCAGCTCGAACCAGTCCTTGCGGTCGGGCCAATACGATGGCGCCGCGATGATCAATGTCGGACAAGTGATACGGCGAAGAAATACTTCAGCCTGGGCTTCAGTGAGACTCACAAGATTGGCGTGGCTGAGGCGCGGGTCCAGCGTCCAATAATAGCCTTTGTCATCCTTGGCAATGCCGCGCCTGCCGAGCAGCGTCGCGGCTGCAGTGCCCAGACCTTTCGCAGCACGCGCCGCCACCGCTGTTTCAAAGCTCGGGTAATGATGGCGTCGTTTGGATTGCTGCGCATGCTGCAGCGCACGCAGCATTTGCGCCGGCACCGCTTCAGGAGCCGTCGTCAGCGGCCCTACCGCATCAAGCAGGGCAAGTTTGTCGATACGTTCCGGCAGCAGGCCAGCGAGCAGCGTGGAAATTGCACCACCCATCGAATGGCCGAGCAAACTGAAGCGATCAAGACCTTGTGCATCGGCTACCGCCAGCACTTCTTCCAGATAACTCCAGATGTAATAGGCACCTTCAGGTTGGCGCCAGGAGGAAAGGCCATGGCCCGGCATATCGATTGCGATCAGACGCAATGAGGGCAGCAAAGGGCCCAGCTCTTCGAACGTAGCCGCATTGTCGCGCCAGCCGTGCAACGCGATAACAGGCATGCCTGACTCAGGACCGAGGCAGCGAACTGCAAGTTGGCGGTTGCCGTAACTGATGACACTTTCTTGCCAGACGGCGTTCACAAGTCAGGCGTGATACGTCTGCGCTTCCGGTGCCAGCCGGAAGGGTGAAGAGCCCATGCCAAGACCGATAACGTTGAAAGTAATACACATCAGTTCACTGGTGCCGAGAATGTGCATGTTGGAAATATCACCGTCGGTGAGCAACGCATGCAGTTCGGAAACAAGCGGATTGTGACTGACAAGCAGCACTTCCTGTTCCTTGATGCCTTCCAGAAATTCCATGATGGTACTGGCCCGTACTTCCGGCATCAGCAACGGTGTGGTTTCGGCTGCAATACTCTGTGCGGCCAGAGGCAGAAACAATGCGGCTGTCTGTGCGGCCCGGGTATAGGGACTGACGAAACAGCGTTGCAACTTGATGTGGCGCGCGGCAAAAAGCCGCGCTACCTGTTCGATTTCCAACCGGCCCCGCGCAGTCAGTTCGCGGGTGGAATCATTGTGGGCACGCGCCTCGGCTTCGCCATGTCGCAACACATAAAGCTTCATGGCAGTACGGCTCCGGTTCAACCCTGATTCTGCGTCCCGTTATCGGAGTCCTCGTCCCCGGGCACCGGTGCGCTGCTGGGCACAGGCGCATCATCTTCATCCATATCACCACCAGGAAACGGCGAAAACGGGAACGGTTTGTCATCCGTGCCATACACCAGATAAATCACGATCTGGTACAAATACGCCGTGGAAATGGCACCAAAGCGTTGCAAATTGGCATTGAGTTCGCCGGTGATCAGTACGACCAGAGTTTGCGCGACCATGATCACGACCAGCACGATGCTGAGTATCCAGGCAACCACCAGATAACCGACCATCAGCAGCATGCGCAGCCATTGGTCGAGGGAAAGCAGGTTGCGTTTGACTTCGTCTTGATTCATATAAATCTCCAAAGTGTCAGGACACTAGCTTCCAAGAAATTTGGCTTTGCCTACTTCAAATTCCACGTCGAGGCCGGTTTCTTCCAGCATCAACGACGAGATTATATGGCCGATACCAGCCTTGTTGTAGATGATCTCGTACAAACTACTGCAAAGTGGCATCGATACACCCAACTCATCAGCCTTTTCCTTGACCTGTTTGAGGGTGTTAACGCCTTCTGCCACCTGCCCGAGTTCGTTGATGATGAGGTCGATATCCTTACCCTCGCCCAGCGCCTTGCCCACGCGGAAGTTGCGACTGAGTGGCGACGAGCAGGTCACGATCAGGTCGCCAACGCCGGAGAGCCCCAGAAAGGTCATCGGGTCGGCACCGAGGCGCACACCGAAACGGGCCATTTCAGTCAGGCTACGGGTGATCAGCATTGAAATAGTGTTCTGCCCCATGCCCAACGATTCGGCAAGACCGGCAATGATGGCGTAGATGTTTTTCAGCGAGCCACCCAGTTCCACACCCAGCATGTCGTCGTTGGCATAGACCCGGAAGGTTTCGGAATGCAGGACTTCCTGCACGAGTGTACGCACTTCGTCATCACCACTGGCGATCACGGTACCGGTAGGGCTGCGCTGGGCGATTTCGCGCGCCAGATTGGGACCGCTGAGCACGGCAATGCGTGAGTCGGGGACTTCCTCGGCCAGAATTTGACTCATCAGTTTGAAAGTGACGGCCTCGATACCCTTGGTGACACTGATCAAAATGATCCCGGGCTTGAGAAAGGGTTTCATCTGGCGGACGACGGAGCGGAAGCTGCCACTGGGGACGGCAACGAAGATCAGGTCAACGCCGGTCACCACAGCTTTGAGATCATGGGTGGCCACGACCTTGTCGTGCAGTTCCAGACCAGGCATGTACACAGCGTTCTGACGGGTAACGTTGAGCGACTCGACCTGATCGGCGTCACGCATCCAGAGCTGGGTATGGTGCCCGTTATGGGCGATGATGTTGGCTATGACGGTACCGAAACTGCCCCCGCCAATAACTGCAACCTTCTTCAATGACATGAGATTCGGTGAATCCAGTGTTCAGGCCGCCTTTTTAATTTACGCTTGCTTGCCGGCAGGTCCTGTGCGGAGCGCGAAGATAACAGTTAACAAGCCGCAACTCCACACGGGGACAGACCACATTTTCCTGCTTTCCGGAATAATGTGCTCTGTCCCCAATCCGTGCGATTTGTAGCAGCAGGAGTCATCTTATAGAATCGTTTCCCCCGTGCCTAAAGGTTGGCGCGGCATGTGTAGAGCATTTGTAGACTAAGTACAGAAGGAAATCTGATGAGTCAGGATCTGTGGTCTGTAATCAAGCATGAAATCACTGAGCAATTGCTGCAGGAGCCTGAGCTCGGCTCGTTTTTTTCCCGGCGTATCCTGCAACACGATGGTCTGGCCTCCGCGATCAGTGACTTGTTGTCTCTGAAACTGGCTTCAGCAGACATTCCGCAACTTGCCCTGAAACAAGTGTTCGATGCCGCGCTGCGCGACGATGCCGGCATCCTGCAGGCCATCGAAAACGATCTGCTAGCCACACGCCAGCGAGATCCGGCCGTGAAGTTCTATTCCACAGCCCTGCTCTATTTCAAGGGTTTTCAGGCGCTGCAGGCCTGGCGCATTGCACACTGGCTCTGGCTGCAAGACCGGAAAGCCATGGCGCTATACCTACAAAGCCAAATTTCCCAAACCTTCACCGTGGACATTCATCCTGCCGCGCGCATCGGTTCTGGCATTCTCATAGATCACGCAACCGGCATTGTCATTGGCGAAACCAGCGTGCTCGAAGACAACATATCGATTATGCAGGGCGTGACACTCGGCGGTACCGGCAAGGTATCCGGCGATCGTCACCCGAAGATCAAGGCGGGTGTGTTGATCGGGACCGGCGCGATTATCATTGGCAATGTGACAATTGGTGAAGGGGCGAAAGTGGCGGCGGGCAGTGTAGTGCTGTCACACGTCGAGCCGCATACAACAGTAGCCGGCATTCCTGCCGTGAAGGTAGGCAAACCGCGCGCCGAGCAACCGGCGCTCGACATGAACCACGACATCATTCATCCGGATGAGTGCGGCTAAAAGCTATAGCCAAGATAGAGAAGGGTTGATCAGGCGGGACGCACCTGCCCCGCCCGCACATGCTGCTGGATGGCTTCGTCGAGCACGAAAAGGTCGGTGAGCAGGCAGCGCAATGGCACGGATGCATTCAGGTTGTCGATCATTTGCGAGCTGAGCGCGGGTGCTGTCAACACGACACGCAACACGTTCAAAGCGCGTTGCGCATCTGTTTCCAACTGTTCACTGAAAACTTCCAACGCCTGTAAGGCTCCCACATTCGCCTGTAATTCCGCCATCTTCAGGCGAGCCGCGGAAGTGAGATGTTGCAGACCAGTTTCAAGATCGCAGAGAAAAGCCCGAATAGACGGCCCTGCCCCGCCACCGGACGGTTCACGATCACGCCCCTGCGCTGCATACGCCAGCATAAATTCATAAGATGCTTCGATCTTCTCGACGCACGTGCCGAAATCGGGTGCATCCTTCTGTGGGCTGATACTCATGGCTGTTCTCCTGTGCTCATGGCTGTGCTCTTGTGCTCATGGCTGCCACCGTGTGGGGTCATGTTCACGCTCATATTCGGCACGCGTGATCCAGCCTTTGAAAATTGCTCGCAGATACATGCGTTTTTCAGGTCGTAATGAGAAATAAATATGCAGGATGATGGTGCTAACGAAGCACAACGCCGCAAAGCCATGCAGCACGTAGATCACACCCCAGGTGCCAGCGGCCAAAAAATATGGATCGCGCTCCCAGAACGGTGTGTCGATGCGCACCAGCATCAGGAGTCCGGTTACGATTGCCAACAGAGTCAGTGCTGCGACACCGTTATGCAGCAGTTTCTGCGCGAGCGAAAACTTGCCGGGCTTGGCAACAGCGAAATCACGCCAACCAATCCACATGTTCCGTAACGTTTTCCGCAACCCTTTCAGAATCAACACGCGAATCAGATGTACCAGTGTTGCCACCAGCAACAGGATGCCCGTGATCCAGTGCACCAATAACCAAGTGAACTCGATGCCCTGTTTCGGCAAGATGCCCGTGAGTAGCAATACGAGAATACAGAGGGCAAACACCCAGTGCAGGATGCGGTCGCTCAGAAGGTGACGGATTACCGGCTTGTCAGACATGTAATACTGCTCGGTTCGGCAAGCCTGAGTGCTTTTAGATATGGAAAATACGACTAATTATTACATTGTAAGGCAGGGATTGCTGTAGTTGTGTAGAAAGCTGAAAGAATTATAATGACCCGCATCCCAAGCAGCAACGCCGTATTTCAACAGGTGACCCATGCGACCGCCAAATCAATCCAGACGCAGTTTCATCAAAGGCATTATCGCCTCGGGCTCCGTGGCTACAACTGTCGGTGGCACGCTCTTCCTAAATGCTTGTTCCGACAACAGCTCGACGGCAACGCCAGCTGCGGGCGCCGTCGAGCGCCTCTTGTCGCTGAACATCAACGGCACCGTGCGCCGTGTGGATGTGTTGCCGAATGAAACGCTGGCGCAAACGCTACGCAACAAACTCACTCTCACCGGCACCAAACTTGCCTGCGACCGTGGCGAATGCGGCGCCTGCACCGTGTTGATTGATGGTGTCGCCAACAACTCCTGCTCGATGCTGACCCACACCGTGCGCACCGCACAGGTTCAGACTATCGAAGGTGTCGCCAGCGCCGATGGCACGCTGCATCCGTTGCAGAATGCGATGATCGAAGAGCTTGGCCCGCAGTGCGGCTTCTGCACGCCGGGACAGATCATGTCGGGTCTAGCGCTGCTGGCACGAAATCCGAATCCCACCCGCGATGAAGCGCGTGCCGCACTTGCCGGCAACTTGTGCCGCTGCGGTGCCTACGACCAATACCTCAATGCCGTGCTGCGTGCAGCACAGGAGATGGCCCCCAATGGCTGAGCAATCTACCACTACGTTCAGGCTCATCGGTCAGGATTTCACGCCGCCCGATATCCGCGCCAAAGTTACCGGCTCCGCGAAATATTCTGAAGACATTCGCATGGACGGGATGGCCTTCGTCAAGATGCTGCTGAGTCCGATGCCGCATTGTCGCGTCACGCGGATGGATGCTACCGCCGCACTCGCACTGCCCGGTGTCTACGGCATTCTGACCGCAGAAGATGTACCGGCTTTTCCGCAGCCTCAGGAACAGATTCTCAATAACCACCCCAACTTTGTTGGCGAACCGATCCTCGCGATTGCTGCTGTTGATGAAGCCACAGCAGCCAATGCTCTCGATTTGATCGAGATTGAATACGAGGCTCTTCCCTTCACGCTCGACCCGCTCGAAAGCCTGTATCCCGGCGGACCCGATGCGAATCAAGGGGGCAACCTCGTCACCGCCGGTTCAGGCGAAGGCCAGGGCGGTGCTGGCCAGTTGGTATCGCGCAAATGGACAGCACGCGACTTCGCTGCTGTTGAAGCTGGCCAGTTGCCCATGGGCGAAGCCTTTATCGAATGGGGCTATGGTGATATTGATGCAGCCTTTGCCTCTGCCGCACTGGTGCTGGACGAGAGCTTTGTCACTGCCAGCAATTCCCATCACAGCATGGAACCGCGTAGTGCGTTTTCCTACTGGGAAAACGGCAAATGTTTTGTGTATGGCTCTACGCAGAGCCAGAGTTTCGTGGTGCCGCCGCTGGCTGGCCTCGTAGGTGTAGCGCCAACCGACCTCGTTTACATTGCCGAATTTTGCGGCGGTGGCTTCGGCTCCAAGGGGAGCGCGTATGCCTTGATGGCACTGCCTGCGCACTTCTCCAAAAAAATCGGTCGTCCCTGCATGCTGCGCGTAACCCGCGCTGAAGAGTATTACCTCGGCTCGGCGCGCGCCGGTTTTCAGGGCCGCATCAAGATGGGCTTCAGTGCCGACGGCAAAATGACCGCTGCAGATCTATATATCGTGCAGCAGAACGGCGCCAAGTCCGGCTTCTTTGATTACAGCGCTGCCGGCGAAGCCATGTCGCTGGTCTACACGCCGACCAACATGCGCTTCCGCGCAATCCCGATTGGTACCAACACGCCACCTTGCGGTCCACAGCGCGGTCCTGGCCAAAACCAGCTTGCAATGGCGGTTGAACCCCTGCTCGACAAAGCAGCACGGGAACTCGGTATCGACCAACTCGCTATTCGCAGGATCAATGCTCCCAACCACAACTCTCAGGTGGGTGCAGCCCGCCAGAAGGTATCCAGTTGCTACCTGCCCGAATGCCTCGAGATGGGCGCCCAGCGTTTTGACTGGGCAGCTAAACTTGCGCGTAGCGGTGAAACGAATGGGCCAAAGGTTATTGGGATTGGCATAGGCCAGGCATATCATGGGGCGGGATTCAATGGCTTCGATGGGCTGGTGCGGCTGTTGCCCGATGGCAAGCTGCATATCCACACGGGTGTCGGCAATCTCGGCACCTATTCCTATGCCTCCACCGCCCGCGTCGCGGCCGAGGTGCTCGGCATGAACTGGGACAACTGCATCATTGAACGCGGAGACAGCAGCAAACACTTGCCCTGGAACATTGGCCAGTTTGGTAGCAACACTTCATTCACGATGACGCGGACCAACTACGCCGCTGCAATGGATGCCAAACGCAAGCTGCAGGAAATTGCCGCGATGGATCTCGGTGGCGCGCCGGAAGATTACGAACTTGCCAACGAAACCGTGTTCGCGACTGCCGACAACACCAAGAGCATGACTTTCGCCGCCGCTGCACAACGCGCCATTGATCTGGGCGGAAAATTCAGCGGCCAGGAAACCGCCACTGACATCTTCTTCCTGACCCAAGCCGCCGCCGCCGGTGTTGCAGGCACCGGGCTTGTAGGTGTTGCGCGCGACAATCTGCCACTGACCAACCATGTCGCCACTTTCACTGCCAGCTACGCAATGATTGAACTCGACACGGAAACCGGCAACTTCGACATTCTCGAATACACTAGCACCGTTGACTGCGGCCGGATCATGCACCCGAAAGGATTGAGCGGCCAGATCCGTGGCGGTTCGGTAATGGGTATTGGCATGGCCCGCTCAGAACGCGTTGTGTACGACCCGCAGAACGGCCTTGCTGCGAATATCGGGTTCCACCAATCCAAGCCGCCCTCCTATCTCGACATGCCGTCGATCATGGATGTGGCCGCCGTTGATTTGCCCGATCCCGACAGCCCGGTTGGTACAAAAGGTATGGGAGAACCACCCACGGGTGCGGCCGCTGCGGCCATCCTCTGCGCAATTTCCAATGCACTCGGCGGCGTGTACTTCAAACGCAACCCGGTAACACCCGACATGATCGTCAACGCTGTTGCCGGACGCGAACAGTCCCATCAACCGCTGCAGATCAACACCCAATAAGTACCCGGAAAGGAGCACTGATCAATGTCTACCCGCGACATGATGCCCGAGTTTGAATTGTTCCAACCCGCCGACCTGGAAAACGCATTCAGCCTGTTCGACCGCTACGGTGAAAGCGCGTGGAAGTTGGCAGGCGGTCAGGACAGCCTCGACTGGTTCAAGGACCGCAACAAGCGGCCACTGGCCGTGATTGATCTGAAAGGGCTAGGACTGAGCGGTATCACCGAAACTGCCGAGGGTATCGAGATCGGTGCGCTGACCACGCTCACCGCGATTGCGGAAAACGCGATGATCCGCGCCAACTACGGTTTGCTGGCGACAGCCGCCGGTCGTGTCGCTAGCCCGCAGATCCGCAACGTCGGTACGCTCGGCGGCAACCTTTGCCAGGACGCACGCTGCTGGTATTACCGCAGCGGCCTCGACTGTTACCGCGCCGGCGGTAACACCTGCTATGCGGATTCACCGGAAGGAATGAACCGCGAGCACTGCCTGTTCGGGGCTGAGCGGTGCGTGGCGGTAACGCCCTCTGACACCGCGCCAGCACTCGTTGCACTTGATGCTGTGATGGTTGTGCAAAATGCTGCTGGCATCCGGGAAATTCCGGCCGAACAGTTCTTCATCGGTCCCGAGGTCAACATCGAGAAGATGACGGTGCTGGAACCGGGCGACATACTGACCTCGGTGAAAATTCCGGCTAAATGGGCCGGCGCACGTTTCTATTTCGAGAAAGTCGCGGACCGCGCCACTTGGGATTTCGCCTTGGTAAATGTCGCATCCGCCATGCTGATGGATGGTGACACTGTTGCCGACATCCGCATTGTCTGTGGCGCAGTCCAGTGTGTGCCGCGCCGCCTGAACGTGGTTGAAGACATCGTGCGCGGTTCCACGCGTGACGAAGAAACCATCAGTCTGGCTGCAGGCGCTGCAGCACGCGGTGCCACCACGCTCAACTACAACCACTTCAAGATTCCGTTAATGGAGAATCTGGTGCGCCGCGCAATTCGCGATTCCTGATCCGATGGAGATCTTCCGTTACAGCCGTAACGTCTACGGCCAGAGTACTCTTGAAGGCATGTCCTTCGATCTGGTCTGGGTCTTCATCGGTGTTGCTGTTGTCGTTGTCATCGGCCACTTCCTCTGGGCCTTCATCGCACGCAAGACAGACACAGCGGTCTCTTGAGTTCCACCACCTTCGTCCTCGTTCACGGCGCCTGGCATTCCGGTGCGTGCTGGGCGCACGTTGCATCCATACTTACTGCCCAAGGCTGTACAGTATTCACCCCTGATCTGCCGGGACACGGCAACAATGCCTTGCCGCTCGCCAAAGTCACGCTAAAAGCCTATGTGAATTTTTTGCTGGATTTGTTGGATGGCATTGACGGCAAGGTATGCCTTGTCGGCCACAGCATGGCGGGTATGGTGATCTCCGAGGTCGCGGCTCTCCGCCCGGACAAAGTCGCAAGACTCATCTACCTCTGCGCCTACTTGCCGCGTGACGGTGAAAGTCTGTTTGAACTGATCGCACTTAACCGCGGCCACGAACCATTTGCGGCGATTGATCTCGCGCTACAGATGAGTGATGACAAACGCACCTGCACCATCGCCAGCGAGGACATCATTCCTTTGTTCTACCAATTGGCCCCGGCAAGCGTTGCGACAGAAGCCAAAGCTGCTTTTGCAGTGCAAGCCACCCTCCCGCTTGCAGCAAAAGTCCAACTCAACGCTGCCGCATTTACGCAAGTACCGCGCACTTACCTAGCCTGTACGCAGGACAAGGTCATTCCCATCCACCATCAGCGCCGCATGCTCAACCGCCAACCCTGTGACGAACTGCTACAACTCGCTGCTGATCACAGTCCCTTCCATTCCTGCCCTGAACAACTGGCTGCACTGCTGGCAGCGTGCGCATTATCGCTCCAGCCAGCGGGCATCAAGCCTTGATGCACTCGTTGCCGAGATAACCACCGCCACCGCAGTAACTGGGATCCTGCAACTGCATGAGGATGCCGTCGGGGTCAGTGAAATATACTTCAGGTGTACCGCCCTCGGCGCCACCCCGTTCGGGCTGGCGCAAGCTCACGTAATGCATCAGTGGCCCGGCCTGCGTACCGTCCGGACGCGCGCTGAGTCCGTAGGTCGTCAGTGTCGCCAAATTGGCCTCGACGTCAAAACCTTCCATGAGAAAACAGCCGTGATTGATGTTGGCTGGTGCGTTTTCACCGCCCTGGAAAGGACCGGCATACATCACAAACTGGTAACCGTCACCGATTCCGGTCACCGGCGAGTTTGGACCCTGATACGCTTGCACCGACAAACCGAAAGTCTTCTGGTAATCAGCATTTGCACCGGCGCCGTCGCTGACAAACGCAGTGAAGTGGCTGATCTCGGTGAGCGCGAACAAACCGGCATCCGGCGTTTCTGGCGCCGCGCAATCTGCGCCCAGTGGACCGCTGCCACCGCAATATTCCAATGCACTCAGTTGGACGATCAAACCTCGCGCATCAACAAAATACAGCTCCGGGGTATCACCACGCATTCTGACCCAGGTCTTCAACGCATTGGCACTGCCCGGTGCCGACAGTGTCGGCGCATCGATCGTGGCATAACCCAGTGCATTCAACGCAGCCTGCTGCGTGCTGACATCAAAATCATCAACCGAATAACCCAGATGCGTAATCGCAGCCGTTTCGCCCACCTCCAGCGCACGCACGGCCATAAAAGCCGGGCCCTGACCAACGCGCAAAGCAACACGGCCACCATGCCGCGACTGCACTACCATTCCGAATAGATCCTGATAAAAAGCCACTGTGCGTTCGACGTCAGCCACCCGCAATTCAAAAGTGTTGATCTTGCGTAGTTTGATGCTGGGAACAGCTTGCGCGAATACACGCGGTGCCAGCGCCAAAGCCGGCAATGCAGCTGGCAAGGCCGCCAGCAGTGCGCGCCGTGAAAGAGACAATGTAGAGTTGTTATTGTGTTTGTTGTTCATAAATCCCCCTTGTGAAAAGTGGCATCATCATAGCCGCGGCTTATGGAAAGCGTCCAGCGGGAGGCTCGTATAGTGACTCAATAACAAATTTTGGTTCGGTGAGAGTGGGGTTGGGGGTGCATGTGGGGTTGGACCAGACCCGGCCAGGCGCTCCCAACTGCAGCAACGCGCCCAGTTCAACCCTGAGTGGGTGTCCAGAACTCCCCAGAATTCAATTCGAACCAACCTTTCAAAAAACCCAATACACCACCACCCGGAGCGGCTTGACATTAGCTGGTGCCTGTGTGAATTTCAGCCGCGCTTACCCGTATGTTTGTGCTGTCGAACACTTGCTCTTCAAAACCACCGACATCCGTCCCAAAACCAAAGACCTTACAAAAAGTAGTCAAGTTAACCAAGAGGGGAATACCAATGAAACTTCGCATGATAGTTGCGGCCACCGCACTGGCCTGCTTGTCCGTATCGGCACTCGCACAGCCTCCCGCTGGTGGTGCACCAGGCGGTGCACCGGCAGGTCCGCCGCCGGACACCAGCATGAGCTTTTTCGTCACCAGTGTAGGCTCGGGTGATGGCGCCAACCTTGGCGGCCTCACAGGTGCTGATGCCCACTGCCAGGCACTTGCAGAAGCCGCCGGCTCCACCGGCAAAACTTGGCACGCTTACCTAAGCACCAACGGTGATGGTGGCGTGAATGCCAAAGATCGCATCGGTGCTGGCCCCTGGTACAACGCCAATGCGCAACTGATTGCACGCAGCGTGGATCATTTGCACTACAGCAACGTGCTATTGACTAAAACCAACTCCGTCACTGAACTTAAAGGCACCGTCAACGGCGTCGGCGACACGCCGAATCAACACGACATTTTGACCGGTTCCAATCCAGACGGCACTGCTTCGGAGAATACCTGTAACAACTGGGCCTTCAATGGTGAAGGCGCTGCCGCAGTAGTCGGCCATCTTGACCGCGTCGGCGGTGGGGCAATGGCAGAATCCTGGAACGCCGCCCACAACAGCCGCGGTTGCAGTCAGGAACTGTTGATAGCTTCCGGTGGCAACGGTTACTTCTACTGCTTCGCTACCGGCGAATAACGTTATAGCGAGATAACTGGTTCATGAAAAAGGCGCCCTATGGCGCCTTTTTTTATTTCTGATTTACAGCTAAGGCTTGGGGAGAATACCAATGCGGTCACCGCCGTAGGTACCGAACCAGATTTCATTGCCGACCGATTGGGCGGAACTGACACCCAGCAGTGCTACTCCATCTTCCGCACCGGTCAAGCGCGCTGCTGTCATCAGCGCAGGCTCAACTTCCCATACTGACCAGCCAGCGCCGCAGTCAGGTCCGCCGCAACCTTCCGTGATATTGCCGCCGGCCGTGTACAGCGTGCCATCTGCACTCCAGCGCACGTTGTCTGGCGCGATACCCAGCGCAACGACTTCTTTTGCGGGCGGCGTTGAGCTGCGATCGAAACGGACGATCTCCTGGGTACCAAATGCTGCCACATAGACGAAGCGTTCGTCGTCTGACATTTCAATACCGTTAGGCCCAGACAATTCGGTACCTGCAATGACGCTGACTTCGCCACCCGGATGCCACTCGAACACATGCCCAGTGATTTCTTTTGCAATCACACCGGCCATGCCGGAACCGGTGGGGTCCATGAACTGCGTGGCGAGAAAGCCGCCATCGTTGAGTATCACCAGGCTGTTGGTCCATGAGGTAGCCGGCATTGGCACACAACCCACCCACTTGATTGTCGGTGTTACCAAAGCGTCGATCTCGAACACTTCAATTGCTTCGCGCGCGCCATGGCTGGTCATGTAAAGGCGGTATTGCTCAGGGCCGGTGTCCATGGCCTGTAGTGCGAGGCCATGCGCCGAAAAGTTGGTGACATCCAATGGCCCAGGACACGCGGCAAACATGTCAGCGTTCTGTGCCAGTACCGGTGCGTCTCCGGGGAACAATATTGAGAAGGTTCTGTCGGCTGGATTGACCAGGTGGATCTTGCCATTGATGGACGTATTACCGCCCAACTCGCCGTTCATGCCGGAAATGAGCAGCCATGGTGTCGTACTGATGGGCAGGATGTCTTCGCCATTGATAATGCCGCACACGTAGGAAATGCCTGTTTCGTCAACACAAGCGCCAGGCGCTGGTGTGGCGTCAACTGCAACAGTTGCCGGGAGCGCAACTGCAGGCTCGGGTTTAACCGGCAACGGGGCTTCGGTACAAGCGGCAATAAAGATCAGAGGAAACAACGAATGGACTGGTTTTAGTGTAGTAAGCATACGGGTTCTCTCCAAGCAGAGAGCGAGAATATCACCTTGTTTTGAAAAGCGGCAATCCATATCATCCCCACTCCCCAAAAGAAGAAAAACAGCAAACCAATTATTCGGTAAATCCCATGAGTCAGACCTTTCAGGTAAACGATTTCGTCGACGGTCAGCGCATCCGCAGCTTCAACATCCTGCTGTTGGTCTGGAGTTTCCTGACGATGTTCGCCGACGGTTTCGATCTCAACTCGCTCGGCTTCGCCGCCCCTGACCTGACCCGCCTGTGGGGTGTGGCACGCAGCGAGATGGGGCCAGTGCTCAGCGCCAATCTCTACGGGATTTTTCTTGGCGCACCTTTGCTTGGCTGGATGGGTGACAAATATGGCCGCCGGCCCATCATAATCGGTGGCACGCTGCTTTATGGTGTGATGACACTGATAATGGCGTGGTCGACAACGATGGACCAGATGATCGTGCTGCGCTTCATTGCCGGTATCGGGATTGGCGGCATCATGCCAAACACAATTTCGTTAAACTCTGAACTCACGCCGAAAAAATTCCGCTCAACATTGATCGTGCTGATGTTCATGGGCATCACCACCGGCAGTACCGGCGTGGGACTTGTCGCGACCTACTTCATGCCCGACTACGGCTGGCAGATCATTTTCAATGCTGGTGGTGTACTCCCCATTGTCGTTGCCATCGGCCTTATGTTTGCGCTGCCTGAGTCGCTGAAGTTTCTGGCAACACAACCGCAGCGAAAGAAGGAACTGATTGCCACTGCGCGCAAGATGCGCCCGGACTTACAGATCGCCGATGATGCCCGTTTTGAGAACCCGCCCATCGTTACCGTCAGCGAGGGCAAGATCAGTGAGCTATTTAAGGGTAGTCTGGCGCTGATTACTCCGCTCTTGTGGGTATGCTTCTGCATTGCCCTGATGGCCAACTTTTTCCTCAACAATACGCTGCCTTTGATTTATGACAACTATGGCATCGATCCGAAGGAGGCTGCGCTGACCGCAACCATGTACCACGCGGGTGGCATTTTCGGGGCACTGCTCATCAGCGTTCTGCTGGATCGCACCGGCTTTCTGATTGTCGCCGCGATGTTCACCATTGCCTTGCCATCAGTGGCTTTGCTGGGTCTCGATGGCATGCACTTCGCCGGGATGGCTTCAGTTGCAGCCATCGCCGGCATCACGGTTCTTGGCGCGCAATTCGGCAACAATGCGGCGGCCGGTCTGATCTATCCGACTTCAATTCGGGCAAAGGGAGTTGGGATAGCCTTGTCGATCGGCCGCGTCGGTTCCATCATCGGGCCCATGGTTGGCGCGAAACTGCTGGGCATGAACCTGACGATGAACAACTTGTTTCTGCTGGCCTGTACACCGATACTGGTGGGGCTGGTAGCGGCGCTGATTCTGTCACGCCTGTGTTACAAACGTTTCAATAGTTTTCAACTGGATGACACCCCCGTCGACTGACTAGGGTCGATCAAGGTCGACCTGGAAGGCACCCATGTCTTGTTCCCGCAGCATCACGCTCATCCTTTCCGTTCTGTTTCTGCTGCTCCCGGCGTGCAGTCGCACACCTGAAGCTACAACGTCCTCCACTGCACCGGTCACTTACACCAGCCCCGGCATCCGTGAAAATCAGGCGCATCTGACCCAAGCCTATGCGCGTTTTCGCAAAGCACAAATCAACAACCCGTCTTATGAAGTAGACATCGTCATCGCTGAGGGCAGCGCCACCTTCAGCGGCTCGACAACCCTGAGCTTTGACCTCGCCGCAAACAATACCGCGCCAGTCACGCTTGATTTTGACAGCGGCACCATCCTCAGCTTGAGCGTCAATGGTGCTGCAGCAGACTACGCTTTTGAACACTGGTACATCAGCCTGCCCGCCGCCGTTTTCACCCCGGGCACAAATACCGTAAGCATCATATACGAGCGACCCTTCTCCTCTGATGGCGCGGGCCTGCACAAGTTCACTGATCCGGAGGACGGTGCGGAATACTTGTTTACCCAGTTTGAACCCTACGATGCCAATCGGATGTTCCCGCATTTCGATCAACCGGATCTGAAAGCACCTCTGACACTCACGGTTACCGCACCCGCCGCATGGCAGGTCATTGCCAATACCCGTGAAAGTTCCATTGCCGAAGAAGGCGCGTTGAACCAGTGGAGCTTCCCCGCCACACCCCCGCTGGCTTCCTATGCCTATGCCCTGATCGCAGGCCCCTATACCGCATGGGAGGAATCTGCCAATGGCATTCCGCTGCGCCTGTTTGCGCGCAAGACAATGGCGCAATACGTTGTGCCGGATGAATGGTTCGTGCCCGCGCAGCAGAGTTTTGCTTTCTTCCAGGACTATTTCGAGATTCCCTACCCCTTTGGCAAATACGACCAGATCATCGTGCCTGATTTCAATTTCGGCGCCATGGAGAACGTCGGGGCAGTTACTTATAACGAATTCTATGTCGCACGTGGCGAAAAGAGCACTGCGCAACTGCGCAGTCTGGCCAGCGTGATCGCCCACGAAATGGCGCACATGTGGTTCGGCGACCTTGTAACGATGCAGTGGTGGAATGGCCTGTGGCTCAACGAGAGTTTCGCCACCTACATGGCCAACCTCGAACTGGAACGCGCCAGCTCCTTCACCAACGTGTGGGACTCGTTTTATAGCAACAACAAAATGGATGCCTACAATACCGACCAGCTTGTGACCACACACCCGATCGAACTGGAGGTTGGCTCCACGGCTGATGTGGTAACCATTATCGACGGCATCACCTACGGCAAGGGCGGTTCGGTGCTGAAGCAACTGCCCTACTTCATCGGTGAGGAAAATTTCCGTATCGGCGTGCGCAACTATTTGCAGAAGCATGCATACGGCAATACTACGCTCGACGATTTCGTGAATGAGCTCGCCGCGGCCAGCGGTGTCAACCTCGACCAATGGAAGCAGGAATGGTTGTACCGCTCCGGCGTCAATACGATCAAGGCTGATTTCACCTGTGAGAACGACGCATTGACCTCGCTGCGCCTGTTGCAATCAGTGCCAACGACTGCCACTGCCGACAAAGACCTGCGCTCGCAACGCACCCAGATAGGCTTCTATCGTTATACCGACAACGCCATGCAGATGAGTTTCGCGCTCCCGGTTACCTATAGCGGCGCAGTTACCGATGTCAACGAAGCAATAGGCCTGCCCTGTCCGGATCTGGTGATGCCCAATGAAAGCGACTGGGCCTATATGAAGATCAGCCTCGACAACCGTTCCTTCGCCACCCTGAATGAACGCATCAACGATTTTGCCAACCCGACCACCCGCCTCATGCTATGGCAGTCGCTGTGGGACAGCGTCAACGATTCCACCCTGACCCTGCCGCAATACCTGGATTTCGCGCTCGCCAATATTGGTGCCGAACGCGACGACAACGTCGCACGCCTGGTTTCCGGCCATCTGCGTGCCACCTATGCCTACTTCGCGCGCTTCGGCGGCCATGAGGCAGAACTGGCAACCGTTGAAACTTTTTTGGTTGAGCAACTGGGCGCGGCGGAACCCGGAACGGAACTACAGAAAATTCGTTATGCCGCCTTCGTCGAACATGCCCACACCCCGCAGGCGCTCGACTATGTACAAGCGCTACTCGACGGCAGCAAAGAAATCCCGGGGCTCGTCATCGATCAGGACAAGCGCTGGGATCTGGTTGCCGCGCTCAATCGTTATCTGTTTGAGGACTACGAGACGCGGCTGGGCACGGAACAGGCCCGCGATGGTTCGGATCAGGGAGTGAACATGGCGCTGGCAGTAGAAGCCGTACGCCCGCAAGCTGATGTGAAAGAAAAATGGCTAGCGACAATTCTGGACGCGTCCGCAACCTCGAAAGTAGCCACGTTGCGGACCGTGATGGCCAACCTGTTTCCTGCCGAACAGACCGCGCTGTTGGAGCCGCAGCGTGAACGCATCCTTGCCGCGATTCCCATGCTGAATCAGAACGCTTCACAGGAATTGCTTGAATCCATCACCGATGGACTCATCCCCGCCACCTGCACGCCTGACAGTGTTGCCCGTCTTGCGCAGGCCAATACGGACTTCGCCGGCATGTTGCCACTGGTGGTCAAAGCTTACCTTGTACACCACCAACGGGATGAAGCCTGTGTGCGCCTGAAAACCAACCAGTGACCGATCAATAGTTGTACTGCAACTGGATGCGCAGTGCGTCGGCGTCAAACTCCTGATAATCCAAACGACCGGCGCGGTTGCCGGTCACAAGGTTGGTGCGGTTCATCCGGTGGTAGATGGCCGCCAGCTCCACTTCGGCTGCAATCTGCCATTCAACACCTAGTTCGATATCGTTGACATTGTTAGCCGGTGCATTGGTTTCAGCTTTGTTGGCACCATCGTAGTACTGCCATTTGACGAACGGCAGGAAAGTACCGTAATCGTTGTCCAGCTTCATCATCGCCATCACATAGCCGCCTTCCAGATCTTCTTCGACAATGTTGTTGGTCGCGAGATTAAGCTGGGGGCTCGTGCCCCAGGTCCATTCTGCCTGCAATCCGAAGGGTTGCGGATACCAGATCGCGCTAACGCCAACACGCTCGTCGTCGAAGCCTGATTGGAAACTGTTGGCAATTATTGGGGTAAGGCTGATATTGCCGGCGGCGCGGTAAGCGCCCGTACTAGGTACATATTTACCGGAAATACCCTGGATACTCGCTTCGAAGAACTGGCCATTCGCGAATTTCCAGGGGTAGTTAACACGAATGACGGAATGCTGAGAGTCGTTGCGATCCCCGCGGTTGGCACCCTCGCCGTTGTAGAAGCCGACACCGAACATGCCATAGTTACCGCTGTGCTTCAGACCCTGACTGTTGATCTCGTTGTACAGAGCCTGCACATCGGTGGGCGTGTAGTAATAAAAAGCGCCAAGATCACGTTCGTCTTTAACCGCACTATTGAACGCATCATTGCGATCCAGTGTCAGGCGGTTGGAGCTGGACTGCAGGTTTTCCCAGCCATAGGGAACCTTGGATTGCCCCACGCGGATGCGATGGACGCGGTCTGTGGTCAGATAAAAGTCACCGTAGGCATCGCGCATCTGGAACACATTGCCGGTGGTGCCGGCAGTGCTGGCAAGGTCGGGCTGAATGTAGAATGACAGGCGCTCGCCCACATCACCTTGAAACACCAGACGGGCACGCCGGATCAGGAAATTCTTGTCGGCATCGCCCAGGGACTGGTCATCGCCTACTGAGCGGTCGGAATAAAGGTTGATCCCCTCATCTCCGCCCAACATGCTGGTGTAGCGGGTCTGCAGGTAACCGCGCACCTGGAAGCGGCCGGTGAAGGGGCTGCGGGTATTGGCGGTGGCGTTCCGCTCTTCCAGGGTGGCGATCTTCTGTTCGTTTTCAACGACGCGGGTTTCGAGTTGGGCCATTTGGGCGGATGGAGCTTCCGGGCTGACAATGGGCAAGGCCTGCTCGGTCTGTGCTTGACCTGCTTCCACTACGGGTCGGAAATTACCTAGAAGGGTGCGGTTGGCGCCAGGCTCGGCGTACAACTGCCCGGTGACACTGTCGACGTACAGGGTCAAATCGGCTGCCATTAGCGGTGTGGCGGCTATTGTGCCAACGAGTGAGCAGAGGGTCAGGGACAGTGCTTGCGGCAGTAGTTTCAGTTTGGTCATTTATCATCTCTTAATCAGGGTTTGATCCCGCCACCCCCTTGCAGGGCTGGCGCCAGACAGCGCGATTTCTATCATATGAAGAATCCATTAAGCCTAAATTAACACTAAAACAAGATTTACCACGGCTACTGTTAAGTTTGTGTATAGAAACAAGATTGCCTGTGTAGTCGTTGGGTGCAACGGCCTGTTTATGAAGGTTTATTAAAGCCCCAGAACACGGACATCAGCCCATCTTCGGCAGGACTCTGGCACCCTGTCTCGTGTAAAATTGCGGCCTTTACAGCCCATAGAACTCGTTGAAACTCCTGGCATGAACCTCCGGCACTACCTCGAAACCCAAATCAGCCATGCGCTGTCCCAGACCACCGGCGCAACCGACTGCCAAGCACTGGTGGCACCGGCCAAAAGTGCCCAGTTCGGGGATTACCAGGCCAACGGGATCATGGCCCTTGCCAAACGGCTGGGGCGCAACCCGCGGGAACTGGGTGCAGAGGTCATCAAGAACCTTGATCTGGGCAGCCTGGCCGCCAAAGTAGAACTGGCCGGCCCCGGCTTCATCAATATCTTCATTGCTTCCGGTTTTCTTGCGACAAAACTCAATGCCATTGGCCAGGGGCGCCTAGTGTTGCCAGCCACCCAACCACAGACAGTGCTCATTGACTACTCCTCCCCCAACCTCGCCAAGGAAATGCATGTCGGCCATTTACGCGGCACGATCATTGGCGATGCCATTGCCCGTACCTTTGAATATCTCGGCCACCGCCTGATCCGTCACAACCATTTTGGCGACTGGGGCACGCAGTTTGGCATGTTGATTACGCACATGCAGGAACTCAATGTAGCGGATCTGCAGAATCAGCTTTCCGATCTCGAGAACTTCTATCGCGCGGCCAAGCTGCGCTTTGATGCCGAACCAGCCTTTGCCGATACTGCGCGAGAAAACGTCGTCAAGCTGCAATCGGGAGATGCTGCGTGTAAGGCCATGTGGACAGTATTTACCCGTGAATCCATCCGGCACTGCCAGCAGTTATATGAGCGCATGGACATCACGCTGAAGCCTACCGATATCGTGCCTGAGAGTTTCTACAACGATCGGCTGGAAAGTATTGTCACCGAGTTGAGAAATCAGGGTCTGCTGAGCGAGTCCGCTGGTGCGCTCTGCGTGTTCCTCGACGAATTCAAAACCCGGGATGGTGAACCCCTGCCGGTTATCATCCAGAAAACCGGCGGCGGCTTCCTCTACGCAACTACCGACCTCGCCGCAATCCGCTACCGCAACTGCGAACTCAAAGCCGAACGCGTTCTGTACGTTGTGGATGTGCGCCAAAGCCTACACTTCCAACAAGTGTTCGCCGTTGCACGGCAAGCGGGTTTTGCCGCAGCCAACTGCTCCCTCGAGCACTTGTCATATGGCACCATGATGGGCAAGGACGGCAAACCTTTCAAAACACGCAGCGGTGACACCATCAAGCTGATCGACTTGTGCGAAGAAAGCGTCAAGCGTGCACTCGCGCTGGTCAGGGAGAAGAATCAGGACATGGGCGAAGCCGAACTGCTGCACATTGCAGATGTGGTCGGTATCGCTGCCGTGAAATACGCCGATCTCAGCAAGAACCGCAACAGCGACTACATATTCGACTGGGACAGCATGCTGGCGTTCGAAGGCAATACTGCACCCTACCTGCTCTATGCTTATGCGCGCATCCGCAGTATCTTTCGCCGTGCCGGGCTTGATCCTGATGCGACCTACCGGATTGTGGTTACTGCACCGGAAGAACAGGCGCTTGCACTGAAACTGCTGCAGTTTTCCGAAACCGTGGAACTTTTGGCTGCCGACTGTCTGCCTAATCAGCTGTGTTTGTACCTGTACGACCTTTCCGGTGTGTTCATGCGCTTTTATGAGGCCTGTCCTGTGTTGAAAGCGGATGGCGCCGAGCGCGCAGCACGGCTCGGCCTGTGCCAGCTTACTGCCCGAACGCTGAAGCAAGGCCTGAACCTCTTGGGTATCACCACGCTGGAGCAAATGTAGACAAGATGCAGGCATGCCGCTTGCTTCGTCTTTTACAGAATTATTTTTACTTAATCACTGGATCGCATATGTCTGAACTCCTTTCTGCCAAAAACAGCACGATCATCTATACCGAAACCGACGAAGCCCCGGCGCTTGCCACGTACTCGCTGCTACCGATCATTCAGGCCTTTACCCGCAGCTCAGGGATCAACATGGAAACCCGCGACATTTCCCTGGCCGGCCGTATTCTCGCCGTGTTCCCCGACTTTCTGACGCCAGCCCAACGCCAGCCCGATGCCCTCACTGAACTCGGGCAACTAGCCACACGCCCCGAAGCCAACATCATCAAGCTGCCCAACATCAGCGCATCAATGCCGCAATTAAATGCTGCGATAAAGGAACTCCAGAGCAAGGGTTACAAGCTGCCGGACTACCCGGAAAATCCGCAAACGCCGGAACACAAGAACATCAAGACACGCTATGACAAGGTTAAAGGCAGCGCGGTAAACCCGGTACTGCGCGAAGGCAACTCCGACCGCCGCGCGCCCGGCGCCGTGAAGCAGTACGCACGCAAGAATCCGCATTCGATGGGCAAGTGGTCGCCCGATTCAACTACGCATGTTGCCCACATGACAGACGGCGATTTCTACGGCAGCGAGCTTTCACTAACCATGTCTGCGGCAGATACCTACCGCATCGAGTTTGTCGATGCTGGTGGCCAGGTCACCGAACTGAAGAAGTCCGCTCCATTGCTGGCCGGTGAAGTCATCGACGCCTGCGTGATGCGCGCTGCGGCACTGCGTTCCTTCCTTGAAGCTGAGATGGAGGACTCGAAAGCGAAAAACCTGCTGTTTTCCGTGCATCTGAAAGCCACGATGATGAAAGTATCCGACCCGATCCTGTTCGGGCATGCAGTGTCTGTCTACTTCGCCGATGTATTCAACAAGCATGCCGATACACTTAAGGTCCTGGGCGCCAACCCGAACAACGGCTGGGGTGAAATCCTCACCCAAATCAAGACGCTGCCCGCTGCCAAGCGCGCAGAGATCGAAGCCGATATCGCTGCCTGTACTACCAAGCGGCCCCCTCTGGCGATGGTCAATTCTGAAAAGGGCATCACCAACTTGCACGTGCCGAGTGATGTGATCATTGATGCCTCCATGCCCGCAGCTATCCGTGCCTCAGGCAAGATGTATGGCGCCGACGGCAAGCTTTACGACACCAAAGCTCTCATTCCCGATCGCTGTTACGCCGGGGTGTACCAGGCCACCATCGACTTCTGCAAAAAGAATGGAGCATTTGATCCGCGCACAATGGGCAGCGTACCCAACGTGGGCCTGATGGCGCAGGCCGCTGAAGAATATGGCTCGCACGACAAGACCTTTGAGGTAAAAACCAAGGGCACGATGCGTGTTGTCAACGGTGCCGGCAAGGTGCTGTTGCAGCATGCGGTTGAGAAAGACGATATCTGGCGTATGTGCCAAGCCAAGGACGCACCGATCCGTGACTGGGTCAAACTGGCTGTCAACCGCGCACGTTTGTCCAATACCCCAGCGGTATTTTGGCTCGATCCGAAACGTGCGCACGACCGCGAACTGATTACCAAAGTGAATACATATCTGAAAGACCACGACACCAAGGGTCTGGATATCCGCATTATGTCCCCCGAGGAAGCCACGCTGCTTTCCTGCCAGCGCCTGAAAGAAGGCAAAGACACGATTTCAGTTACTGGCAACGTACTGCGCGACTATCTCACTGATCTTTTTCCGATTCTTGAAGTGGGCACCAGTGCGAAGATGCTGTCGATCGTGCCGCTGATGAACGGCGGCGGCATGTTCGAAACCGGTGCCGGCGGCTCCGCACCTAAACATGTCCAACAGTTCCTGGAAGAGAACCACCTGCGCTGGGATTCACTCGGCGAATTCATGGCGCTTGCAGCCTCGCTTGATCACATGGGCAATGTCACCGGCAACCAGAAGGCGTATGTCCTGTCACGCACACTGGATGATGCAACAGGCGTGTTCCTTGACAAGAACAGGTCGCCGGAACGCGATGTTGGCCAGCTCGACAACCGTGGCAGCCACTTCTATATCGCGTTGTACTGGGCGGAAGCGCTTGCCGCGCAGACGGACGAACCCGAGCTGCAAAAGCAGTTCAAATCTGTAGCGGAGGCGCTGCGAAGCAACGAACAAAAAATTGTCGATGAGCTCAACGCAGCACAAGGAGTGAAAGTGGAAATCGGCGGCTACTACAAATCAGACCCCGCGTTGTGCATCAAAGCAATGCGACCGAGTCTTGTTCTTAACGGGATACTAGCGGGGATTTAACAGCTTATAAACGTTCCAGAAATTTCCCTCCCCAAAACAAAAAGCCGGCCGTTGTCACAACGGCCGGCTTTTTTATACCTGCGGGAAATATGAATTATAGAGGCTTTCTAAACACCAACAACGCACGATCAGTGCTACCGCGTGTGCCTGGCGCGAATACCATCAACGAGCGGTCATCAGCAGGATTGGCCAACAGGTCGCTGTCGGCAACCAGTTCAAAACCGGCCGCGGTGAGCTCAGCCACAATCGTTTCCTTGCCCATCCGATGGATCGTGCCGGCATCGCGCCAGCCTGAGCCGTCTTCGGCTTTGTGGTCTTCGATCAGGTAGATGCCACCGGGTTTCAGTGCGGCGAAGATCTTTGCGTTCATCGCAGCGGTGTCGACCATCTGCGGCTGCAGGTCATGGTAGTAGAGCATGTTGTAGACTGCGTCGAGATCGGGGGTGAATGCGATCTCGCTGTAGTGCACCAGCGTGTAGGACGTATTGGGGTGGCTCTCGGGGAAGGCGCGGCCCTGGGTAACCATGGCACCATTGGCGATGCCTTCCATGTAGGGCATGTCATACATGTCTACGTGGCCATTGGGACCAACCGCTGCAGAGAGGATGCGAGTGTAGTACTCACCGAACGAAGAAATCTCGGCCACTTTTGCACCCTCTTGCAAGCCGGCGAGTGTCAGTATTTCGGCCGGTTTGCGCGCGGAATCGCGCGCCACATCAGCCTCGGGGCGGTCGGCAGCCTGAATGCCACGTACGATGTGGGCCGGGGTGCCTTCGGGGATGGCGTAACCCTGGGCACTGGCTGAAGGAATGCTCAGGACAAACGCAGCTGACAAAGCCAGCAAGGATAGAAGCTTTTTCATTGTTATGCTCCGCTGTGAAAAATTGAAATGGCGCTGGCATTGTATAGAAAGGCAGATGCCTGTAAAGCAACACACTCTCCCAGCACGCAAGTGGCACCCACCTGCTCCAATGCCTTGTAGGACCGGGATAGGGTGGTGCGTTGCGGGGACGTGTGAGGGCCATGGATGGCCCGAGTCGAAGTGCACA
>CAMDML010000028.1 GCA_945902215.1 Klebsiella pneumoniae
GGGCCATGGATGGCCCGAGTCGAAGTGCACAGGGAAGTGCGTCTACGGTCCCGGCAATGCACCACCCTGTCCCGGACCTTTGCGCTGAAGCCAAGGTGGGTGAAGCCAAAGGTGGGTGTTCAGAACAAATTACTTGCTGAGATCCAGCAACAGTTTGTTCAAGCGCCCAATATACGCAGCAGGGTCTTCCAACTGCCGCCCCTCAGCCAGACAAGCCTGATCAAACAGGATACTGGCCAGCTCACCAAACCGCTCTTCATCAGCTTCACGATCAAGCTTCTGCACCAGCGGATGTGCTGTGTTGAGCTCGAAGATCGGTTTGCTGTCCGGCACTTTCTGCCCGGCAGCTTCCATGATCTTGCGCATCTGCAAACCCATCTCGTACTCACCTGTGGCCAGGCAAGCCGGTGAATCAGTCAGCCGATGCGTAACACGAACTTCTGACACGCGTTCGTTGAGCGCAGTCGTGATGCGTTCGAGGAAGGGTTTGGCCTGTTCGTCTGCGCTTTTCTGCTGCTCCTTCTCTTCTGCAGTATCGAGCGCGCCGAGATCAAGTTCACCCTTGGTAACATCCTGAAATGATTTTCCGTCGAACTCCATCAGATGGCTCATCAGCCACTCGTCGACGCGATCAGAGAGCAGCAGAACCTCGATGCCTTTTTTGCGGAACACCTCCAGATGCGGGCTGTTCTTTGCCGTATTGTGATTCTCGCTGGCAATGTAATAGAGCTTCTTCTGCTCAGGCTTCATGCGGCCAACATAGTCTTCCAGAGACTGGTCCTGTTTCGGCACGTTGGTGTGCGTAGTGGAGAACAGCAGGAGCTTGGCGATCTTCTCCTTGTTGACGTTATCTTCGGAAGGACCCTCCTTTAGCACATTGCCGAACTGGGTCCAAAATTCCTGGTACTGCTCAGGCTCCTTCTTCTTCAATTTTTCCAGCATGTCGAGGGCGCGCTTGGTCAGCGCAGTCTTCATGGAATCAACCACCGGATCCTTCTGCAGGATTTCCCGGCTGACGTTGAGCGAAATATCGTTGGAATCGACCACGCCTTTGACGAAGCGCAAGTAAAGCGGCAGGAACTGTTCGGCATCGTCCATGATGAAGATGCGTTGCACGTACAGTTTCAGGCCGCGCGCGCCATCGCGATGCATGATGTCATAGGGAGCGCGTTTTGGCAGATAAAGCAGGCTTGTGTATTCCAGCTTGCCTTCGACTTTGTTGTGGCTCCACTCGAGTGGCTCGGAGTAATCGTGGGTAACGTGCTTGTAGAATTCCTTGTACTCGTCCTCGCTGACTTCTGCGCGCGGTCGCGTCCACAGCGCCTTGGCTGAGTTGACGGCCTCGTATTCCTTTTCTTTTGACTTGGGCTTTTTGTCGTCGCCGGACTCGTCACCCTGCTTTTCCATCATCACCGGTAGTGAGATGTGATCGGCGTATTTTTTGACGATGCCGCGCAGACGCCACAGATCGGCAAAATCCTTCTCATCCTTTTTCAGATGCAGGATCACGCTGGTGCCGCGTGTCGCTTTCTCCAGCGACTCGACACTGAAGTCGGCTTCACCACTCGATTCCCAATGCACACCGCTCGCGGCGGGTTCACCGGCCTTGCGGGTCAGCACTTCCACTTTCTCGGCAACGATAAAGGCGGAATAGAAGCCGACACCAAACTGGCCGATCAGCTGCGAATCTTTTTTCTGGTCGCCGGTGAGGTTTTGCAGGAATTGCGCGGTGCCGGACTTGGCTATGGTGCCGAGGTGGTCGACGACTTCGTCACGGGTCATGCCGATGCCGTTGTCAGTGATTGTGATGGTTTTCTTCTTGGTATCGACGTCGATGGTGATCTTCAGTTCGGGGTCGTTTTCATAGAGCCCGTCGTTGGCCAAGGCCAAAAAACGCAGCTTGTCGGCGGCGTCGGAGGCGTTGGAAATCAGCTCGCGCAGGAATATCTCCTTGTTGCTATACAAGGAGTGGATCATCAGATGCAATAGTTGCTTGGCTTCGGTCTGGAAGCCCAGGGTTTGTTTTTCGGCGGCGGACATGCGGCGGGTGCTCCTCAAACGAGTACAGGGTTACACGCTAAAGGTATGGGCATTTTGGCATTTTTCAAGGCACAAAAAACGCACCGTGGGGTGCGTTTTTGTCTTGCCCGGAGCCAAATTACCAGCCCGTAGCCTGTTTGATGCCCTTGCCAATGTCGGCCAAGCTCTTGACGGTCGTGACACCAGCGTCATTCAGCGCAGCAAACTTCTCCGCCGCTGTGCCCTTGCCGCCCGCGATGATTGCCCCGGCATGACCCATGCGCTTGCCGGCGGGTGCAGTAACACCGGCAATGTAGGACACCACGGGTTTGGTGATATGGGCTTTGATGAAGGCAGCTGCTTCCTCTTCCGCGCTGCCACCGATTTCACCGATCATAACAATGGCCTCAGTCTGCGGGTCGTTCTGCAGCAGTGTGAGGATGTCGATGAAGCTGGAACCTGGGATCGGGTCGCCGCCAATGCCGACGCAGGTGGACTGACCGAAACCGTAGTCGGTGGTTTGCTTGACCGCTTCGTAAGTCAGGGTGCCCGAGCGCGACACGATACCGACCTTGCCGGGCTTGTGGATGTGGCCGGGCATGATGCCGATCTTGGACTCGCCAGGCGTAATCACGCCGGGGCAGTTGGGGCCAATCAAGCGTACGCCCAGTTCGTCGCATTTGACCTTCACGACCAGCATGTCCAGCGTCGGGATGCCCTCAGTAATACAGACGATCAGCTTGATGCCAGAGTTGGCCGCTTCAAGGATCGAGTCCTTGCAGAATGGTGCAGGGACATAGATCACTGAAGCTTCGGCACCGGTATTGGCAACGGCTTCAGCCACGGTATTGAAAACCGGCAGCCCCAGATGCTTCTGGCCGCCCTTGCCGGGCGTAACGCCACCAACCATCTTGGTGCCATAAGCGATGGCCTGTTCAGAATGATAGGTGCCCTGCGAACCGGTGAAGCCTTGGCAAATCACCCGGGTGTTCTTGTTCAGCAATATGCTCATACTGCACCTCCCGCTGCCTTGACCACTTGTAGTGCGGCATCGGTCAGGCTCTTTGCAGCAATGATATTCAAACCACTATCGGCCAATACTTTCGCACCCAGTTCAGCATTGTTACCTTCCAGACGTACGACAACGGGAATTTTGACACCGACTTCTGCTACAGCACCGATGATGCCCTCTGCAATCAGATCACAGCGCACGATACCGCCGAAGATGTTGACCAGTACCGCTTTGACGTTGGTGTCAGACAGGATGATCTTGAACGCTTCGGTCACGCGCTCTTTCGTTGCGCCGCCGCCTACGTCAAGGAAGTTGGCGGGGAGGCCGCCGTGCAATTTGACAATGTCCATCGTACCCATCGCAAGTCCGGCGCCGTTGACCATGCAGCCGATGTTGCCGTCGAGCGCGACGTAGTTCAGTTCAAATTTCGCCGCATGGGCTTCACGCGCATCGTCCTGTGAAGGATCATGCATGGCGCGAATCTTCGGCTGGCGGTACAGCGCGTTGCCATCGATATTGAGCTTGGCGTCGAGGCAATGGAGGTTGCCGTCCTTGGTGATCACCAGCGGGTTGACTTCGAGCAGCGACAGATCGCACTCGACAAAAAGCTTGGCGAGGCCGAGGAAAATCATCGTGAATTGTTTGATCTGTTCGGCATTGAGGCCCAGTTTGAAAGCTAGTTCACGCGCCTGGTAAGGCTGGGCGCCGGTCAGGGGATCGATTACGGCTTTGAGAATCTTTTCCGGTGTATCGTGTGCGACTTTCTCGATCTCGACCCCGCCTTCGGTGGAGGCCATAAACACGATGCGGCGCGAGCTGCGGTCCACGACAGCACCCAGATACATTTCTCTGGCGATGTCGGTGCACGACTCAACCAGAATCTTGGTCACCGGCTGACCATTCTTGTCCGTCTGATACGTAATGAGGTTCTTGCCAAGCCACTGGGTGGCGAAAGTGCGTATCTCGTCCTTGCTCTTCACCAGTTTCACACCGCCGGCCTTGCCTCTGCCTCCGGCATGTACCTGGGCTTTCACTACCCACTGCGAACCACCAATTTTGTCAGCAGCATCGGCCGCCTCCTCCGGCGTCTCGCAGGCAAAGCCGGTGGACACCGGCAAGCCGTAGGCAGCAAACAATTGTTTGCCCTGGTACTCATGTAAATTCATGCGGAATTACCTTCTTGTCAAAAAGAATTGTGAAAGCAGCAATCAGAAAATCAGTATTAGCGCTTCTTGCGGTTGCCAATGTGAATGGCATGGCCGTTAACCGCCAGCGCGGCCTCATGCACCGCTTCGCACAGAGCCGGATGGGAGAACACCGTCATGCCGATATCTTCAGCACTGGCGCTGAATTCCATCGCGATGACGATGCTCTGGGCCAGATCGGCCGCCGAGGGGCCAATGATGTGGCAACCCAGCAGGCGGTCGGTTCTTGCGTCAGCCAGCATCTTCACCATGCCGTCGGAATCGTTGGCAGCCAAAGCACGGCCACTCGCTGCAAACGGAAACACGCCGGTTTTGTATTCGATACCGGCTGCCTTGAGCTGCTCTTCGGTCTTGCCGACCGCAGCAATCTCCGGGTGGGTGTAGATTACGTTCGGAATGATGTCGTAGTTCAGCGAGGCTTTGTGACCGGAGATGATTTCAACCACCATGATGCCCTCTTCCGACGCCTTGTGCGCCAGCATCGGGCCACGCACCAGGTCACCGATGGCATACACACCCGGCACACCAGTAGCGCAGTGGCCATCGACCTTGATGAAGCCCCGCTCATCCTTCTGGACACCGCAATCAGGGCTCAGCAAGTCAACCGTGTAGGGTTTGCGACCGACGCAGACGATCAGCTTGTCGAAGATTTCTTCCTTGTTGTTGTCTTTCTCGGTGAACTGCACCGTAACTTTGCCTTTCTTAACCGAGCTGCCAGTGACCTTGGCACCCAGTTTGATAGTAAGACCTTGCTTGGTGAGAAGTTTCTGCGCTTCCTTTGCGATCTGTTGATCCACAGCAGGCAAGAATGATTCCGTTGCTTCCAGCACGATGACTTCTGCACCGAGACGCGACCACACAGAACCGAGTTCCAGGCCAATTACCCCGGCACCGATCACGCCGAGGCGTTTCGGCACTTCCTGGAATTCTAGCGCACCGGTGGAGTCGACAACGATGCCATCAACCAGCGGCGTCGGCGGAATTTCAATTGGCACTGACCCGGCAGCGAGCAACACATGGCCCGCAGTCAATATTTTTTTGCTGCCATCAGGCGCGGTCACTTCCACCTTGCGATCTTTTAACAGCATGCCCTTGCCGCTAATGGCGGTCACACCATTGGCTTTGAACAAACCGGCAATGCCGCCAGTCAGTTGTTTCACAACTTTGGTCTTGCGAGAAATCATCGCCGGCACGTCGATGCTGACCTTGCCTGTGCTTATGCCATGTACCGCAAAATGCTGGCTGGCTTCCGCGAATTTGTGCGAAGAGTCGAGCAATGCTTTTGAGGGAATGCACCCCGTATTCAGACAGGTGCCGCCAAGCACAATCTTGCTGTCCGCATCGAGCCATTTCTCGACACAGGCTGTTTTCAGCCCGAGCTGCGCAGCCTTGATTGCCGCGACATACCCGCCGGGGCCGGCACCAATGACAATGACGTCGTAATCAGCTGACATAAACGTTTCCTTTTAAACTTCCAAAAAGATTCTGGCGGGGTCTTCGAGCAATTCCTTGATCACCACCAAAAATTGCACCGCCTCCTTGCCATCGATCATGCGATGGTCGTAGGACAGGGCAAGGTACATCATCGGCAGGATTTTAACCTCGCCGTTCACGGCCATCGGCCGCTCCTGGATCTTGTGCATGCCGAGGATCGCCGTTTGTGGGGGATTCAGGATGGGCGTAGACAGCAGCGAACCGAACACACCCCCGTTGGAAATGGTGAAGGTGCCGCCGGTCATTTCCTCGATACTGAGTTTGCCATCCTTCGCTTTGGCACCATAGTCGTTGATCGATTTTTCAATACCAGCGAAGGTCAACGTGTCGGCGTCGCGCAGCACGGGCACAACCAATCCACGCGGCGAGGACACGGCCACACCAATGTCCTGATAGCCGTGATAGATGATGTCATCGCCGTCAATGGAGGCATTTACCGCAGGGAAGCGTTTGAGCGCTTCGACCGCGGCGCGGACGAAGAAGGACATGAAGCCCAGACGCACCCCGTTGTGTTTTTTCTCGAACATTTCCTTGTACTTGCTGCGCAGGTTCATGACTTCCGCCATGTTGACCTCGTTGAATGTGGTCAACATCGCGGTGGACTGCGTTGCATGCAGCAAACGCTCGGCCACTCTGGCACGAAGCCGCGTCATCGGCACGCGCTGCCCGGTGCGGTTACTGGAAAGCGGCTGGATTGCAGGTGCAACCACTGGTGCGGGCGCTTCGGTTTTGGCAGGCTTGGCCGAGCCTATGAAATTCACGACATCTTCTTTGGTGATTCTGCCGTCCTTGCCCGTGCTCGGCACGGTATTCGGATCCAGGCGGTTTTCCTCAATCAGTTTGCGCGCGGCCGGGCTCATCAGCACTTCCACCTTGCTGTTGTCTTCCTCGGGTGCGGATGCGGCAGCGGCCTTCGCCGGAGCAGCAGTTGCGGTAGCACCTTCTTCAATCACCGCGAGTAATTCATTGCTGACAATTTTTTCGCCTGCAGCCTTGGTGATACTTTTAAGAACACCGTCGGCGGGCGCCACGACTTCGAGCAAGACCTTGTCGGTTTCGATGTCCACTAGCAACTCGTCGCGGGTAACCTGCTGTCCCACTTTCTTGTACCAGGTGGCAATGGTGCCATCCGGCACGGATTCCGGCAGGGAGGGAGCTTTGATCTCGGTTGCCATATCAGTCCTTAACCTCTGGTTATTTCTTCTGGATAGTTTGCTTTCTGCAATAAGTGCATCAATTCAGTTTAAGCGCATCTTTCAGCAACTGTTCTTGCTCACGGTTGTGCAGCGCGGAGTAGCCGGCAGCAGGTGATGCCGAGGCCTCGCGTCCTGCATACTGCAGACCAAGTTTGGGATTGTGCCGGGTGATGACGTTTTTCATGTGATGCTGACTGGAATACCAGGCACCCATGTTCTGCGGCTCTTCCTGGCACCACACCACTTCTTCCAGATTCACATACTGGGCAATCACTCCCTGCAGCAGTTCTTCCGGGAACGGATACAGCTGCTCCAGCCGGATGATCGCAGTGTTGTCGAGCGCTTTCTCGCGGCGTTTACCACGCAATTCGTAATACACCTTGCCGCTGCACAGCACCACGCGCTTTACCTGTTTCACATCGAGCCCATCGGTTTCAGGTATGACAGTCTGGAAATGCCCATTCGCCAATTCTTCCAGAGTGGAAACGGCTTCCTTGTGGCGCAGCAGGCTCTTCGGACTCATGACAATCAGTGGTTTGCGCAGTGGCCGGATAATCTGGCGACGCAGCATGTGGAAAATTTGTGCCGGAGTTGTCGGGACACACACCTGAATGTTTTTCTGCGCGCACAGCTGCAGGAAACGTTCTAGGCGTGCAGACGAATGCTCGGGGCCCTGCCCTTCATAACCATGGGGCAAGAGCAGCGTCAGGCCGCACAAGCGATCCCACTTGTATTCACCGCTGGCGATAAACTGGTCAATGACCACCTGCGCACCGTTGGCGAAATCGCCGAACTGGGCTTCCCAGATCACCAGGGCATCTGGTCGAGTCGTTGCATAGCCGTACTCAAAGGCCAGTACCGCCTCTTCGGACAGGATCGAATCGTAGATCACGAACTTGCGCTGGGATTCACTGATCTGCTGCAACGCAACGTAAGTATCACCTGTATTCTGGTCGTGCAGTACCGCGTGCCGGTGTGAAAAGGTGCCGCGGCCGACGTCCTGGCCGGTGAGGCGCACCTTGTAGTTGTCGTCCACCAGGCTCGCATAGGCCAACAGTTCGGCGCAGCCCCAATCCAGCGGCAATTCGCCCTTGCCCATTTTCGTGCGGTCTTCGAGCACCTTGGCAACCTGGCGGTTCACAGCAAAATTTTCCGGGATCTTGACCAGCTTGGCCGCCAGCTGTTTCAACCGCTCGATATGAATCGTGGTGTCGCAGGGCATGCTCATGTCGTGGCCGAGATACGGACGCCAGTCGATATAGAGTGCGGTATTGGGTGCAGTCACGAGACTCTTTACCACGTGCGTGCCTTCATCCAGCGCCTTGCGGTAACTGGTATTGATCTCGTCGGCTTCTTGCTGCGTGAGCAAACCTTCGCTGATCAGCTTCGTCGTATACAGCGTACGCGTGCTGGGCAGGTTGCGGATGATCTTGTACATCACGGGCTGGGTGGAAGCCGGTTCGTCGGTTTCATTGTGGCCGCGACGGCGGTAGCAGACGAGGTCTACAACAACGTCTTTGTGGAAGTGGTTGCGGTAATCGAGCGCAAGCTGGGTGACGAACAGTACTGCTTCGGGATCATCGCCATTTACGTGGAAAATCGGTGCCTGCACCATCTTCGCAATGTCGGTGCAATATTCAGTAGAACGCACATCGTCCTGGCGGCTCGTCGTGAAGCCCACCTGGTTGTTGATGACGATATGCACAGTACCACCGGTGAAATACGCACGCGTCAGCGACATCTGGAAAGTTTCCATCACGACACCCTGACCCGCAAACGCAGCGTCACCGTGGATGATGATCGGGAGAACGGTCTTGCCTTCAGGGTCCTTGCGGCGATCCTGCCGTGCACGAACCGAACCTTCGACCACCGGATTCACGATTTCGAGGTGCGAAGGGTTAAAGGCCATGCTGCAGTGTACTTCGCCGCCCGCTGTCATGATGTTTGAAGAGAAGCCCTGGTGATACTTCACGTCGCCGGAACTGCTATAACGTGCACGACCCTCGAATTCATCAAAGAGCTGGGATGGATTCTTGCCGAGAGTGTTGACGAGCACGTTAAGGCGGCCGCGATGCGCCATACCGATGACAATTTCCTTGGCTCCTGCCTCACCGGCACGCTGGATAATGTCGTCAAGGGCGTGAATCAGGCTCTCGCCGCCTTCCAGACCGAAACGTTTGGTGCCAGGATATTTGGAGTCGAGATGTTTCTCGAGGCCTTCAGCCGCAATGAGACGCTCGAGAATATGCATGCGCGTGTCTTTGCTGAATTTCGGTTTGCCGCCGCTGGTTTCTATACGTCTCTGGATCCACTGCTTCTCTTCGATGCTGGTGATGGCCATGTATTCATAGCCGATCGAGCTGCAGTAAATGGCGTCGAGCATCGACACCAGCTCACCAAGCCGCGTTGCCTTCTGCTGGATGTACAGCGGCTGGGTGCTGAATACGGTGTTGTTGTCGGCAGTGGCCAGGTTATGGAAATCCAGGGTGAGATCGGCCACGGTGTCGCGGTGCATCAGGCCGAGTGGATCGAGTTGCGCATGCTGATGGCCGCGCACGCGATAAGCGCTGATCATCTGGACTACGCTGACCTGCTTGGCCTCGTGTTCCACGCTGCCGGGTTGCCTGCTATCGGTGGGTGCCTGAGCGTAGCCCGAGCCGCGTTTGGGCTGGCCCCGCAATTGCTCGATGATGGATGCATGGGAAACATCATCCCTCTGCTTGCCATTGACGCCGGGCAGACCGTTGAAATAGCGCTGCCACTCCTCGGGGACAGAAGAGGGATTGGCGATCCAGGCTTCAAACAGCCCTTCTACGTAATCCAGGTTGCCACCCGACAGGAGGCTGGATTGCTGGAAGCCCTCGCGGATGCTTTCCTGCGTTTTCGTTACCTGTTGATTCATGTGATTCACCGTTCGGTGCCGTCGTTAAAGGCGGCGTGATGAAGTAAGCGTGCGATTAAATGCCGCGCTCCAGCAGCATGTTACGAATGTGGCCGATGGCTTTGGTCGGATTCAGCCCTTTGGGACATGCCGACACGCAGTTCATGATGCCACGGCAGCGGAACACGCTGAACGGATCTTCCAGATCGGCCAGACGTTCCTGCGTGTGCGTATCGCGGCTGTCGGCGAGAAAACGGTAGGCCTGCAACAATCCTGCCGGGCCAACGAACTTGTCCGGATTCCACCAGAACGAGGGGCAGCTGGTGGAACAGCATGCGCACAGGATGCATTCATACAGACCGTCGAGCTTGGCGCGATCTTCGGGTGATTGCAGGCGCTCAATTGCCGGCGGCGGCTCATCATTCTGCAAATAGGGCTTGATGCGTTCGTATTGTTTGTAAAAAGCACTCATGTCCACGACGAGATCACGGATTACGGGTAAGCCCGGCAAGGGACGGATGACCAGCTTGGCGTTCTTCACAATGCCAGACACATGGGTGATGCAGGCAAGACCGTTCTTACCGTTCATGTTCATACCATCTGAACCGCACACGCCTTCACGGCACGAGCGCCGATACGTCACGGTTTCGTCCTGGTCCTTCACCAACTGCAACACGTCGAGCACCATCATGTCTTTGCCTTTTGGCAATTCGACCTGATAGTCCTGCATGCGCGGTTTGCTGTCGGTTTCCGGGTTGTATCGGTAGATGCTGACTAACATAGCGATTCCGAGCTCAATAAGTTCTGACTTTGGGTTCGAACACCGGCACGGTCTTCGGTGCAAAATTCACTACACGCTTGGTCACGGTCTTGGTGCCGGGAGAATAGATGGAATGACACAGCCAGTTCGCGTCATCACGTTGCGGAAAGTCTTCACGTGCATGCGCGCCGCGACTTTCAGTACGCCCCTCGGCCGCAATCGCGGTGGCTTCGGCTACTTCGAACAGGTTCTCCAGTTCGAGCGCCTCGATTCTGGCAGTGTTGAAGGCATTGCTCTTGTCTTCGAGCTGCACGTTGGCGATACGTTCGCGCAGAACTTTAAGTTTGGCGATGCCTTCGCGCATAAAGTTGCCCGTGCGGAAGACGCCGAAATGGTTCTGCATGATGTTTTGCAGTTCCTTGCGCAGCACCGGTACTTTTTCGCCGGAGGTAGAGGCATTGAGGCGCTGCAAACGGCCCATTGCCGCTTCGATATCAGTTTGCGAAGCATCGCGCTGCTCTATGCCCTGCCGCAGCATCTTCTCGATATGAAGGCCAGCGGCGCGGCCGAACACGATCAGGTCGATCAATGAGTTGCCTCCGAGACGGTTGGCACCGTGTACGGAAACGCAAGCAGCTTCACCCACAGCAAAAAGTCCATCAATGATGCGGTCCTTGCCATCGGGCCCAACGGTCAGCGCCTGGCCATTCACATTGGTCGGAATACCACCCATCATGTAGTGACAGGTTGGCACGACAGGAATCGGTTCTTTCACGGGGTCCACGTGGGCAAACGTGCGTGCCAGTTCGAGAATGCCCGGCAGCTTCGCATTAAGCTCTGCCTCGCCCAGATGGTCGAGCTTCAGCAGCACATGGTCGCCTTCAGGCCCACAGCCACGGCCTTCGATTATTTCCAGAATCATCGAGCGCGCGACGACATCACGGCCAGCAAGGTCTTTCGCATTCGGCGCATAACGCTCCATGAAGCGTTCGCCGTTCTTGTTGAGCAGGTAACCACCTTCGCCGCGACTGCCTTCGGTAATCAGTGTGCCCGCACCGTAAATACCGGTTGGATGAAATTGCCACATCTCCATGTCCTGCACCGGAAAGCCCGCACGCAGCGCCATGCCAATGCCGTCGCCAGTATTGATCATTGCATTGGTGGTGGATGCATAGATGCGGCCGGCGCCGCCAGTGGCGAACACAGTTGCCTTGGATCGCACAAAAACGACTTCGCCATTTTCGATGCAAATCGCGATCACACCAACTACCACGCCATCCTGGTTCTTGACGATGTCGGTGGCGTACCACTCATTGAAAAATACGGTGTTGTTCTTAAGGTTGGCCTGATACAGCGTGTGTAGCAGGGCATGCCCGGTGCGGTCTGCTGCAGCGCAGGTACGGGACGCCTGCCCGCCTCTGCCATAGTCGCGCGACTGGCCGCCGAAGGGGCGCTGGTAAATGCGTCCGTCCTTGTTGCGTGAAAAGGGCATGCCCATGTGCTCGAGCTCGAACACGGCTTGCGGACCTTCGCTGCACATGTATTCGATTGCGTCCTGGTCGCCGATGTAGTCGGAACCCTTGACGGTGTCGTACATGTGCCAGCGCCAGTCGTCGTTCGGATCTTCGCTGGCAATAGCACAGGTGATGCCGCCCTGTGCTGACACCGTATGCGAGCGGGTCGGAAACACTTTGGAGATCACAGCCGTTTTGAAGCCCGACTGCGACAGTTGCAGCGAGGCGCGCAGGCCAGAGCCACCGCCACCGACGATGACAGCGTCAAAGGTAAGTGTTCTGAGTTTGGCCAAGATTTAAATACTCCAGAGAATTTGTACACACCAGACGAAATAGATCACCAGCACTACGAGGCAGAACAACTGGAACAGCAAGCGGACGGTGGTGGCCGCAGTGCCCAGTGTCATGGCGGTGAAATAATCCGTCGCGATGGTCCACATGCCGATCCACGCATGCGCACAGAGTGCCAGCAGCGCGCCGAGGCTGAACACACGCATCCAAGTCTGCGCAAACAGATAGCTCCATTCGGCATAGGTAAGAGTGTCGGCAGTGGCAATATAGATGACAAGAAACATGATGTAGGCGAGCAGCACCACAGCCGAGATGCGCTGTACCAGCCAGTCGTAGGTGCCGCTGCGACCGAAGCTCGTGACGCTCGTTACCATACCAATACCCCCAGCAGCACGATAAGCACCAGGCTGACAACGATAGTGATCTGTGCCCCGCGTTGCCCGGCTTCCTTCGACTCGCCGATGCCAAGGTCCAGCAACAAGTGCTTCACACCGGCGACCATGTGATAGGCCAGAGCCGACAGTACGCCCCACAGGAAAAATTTCGCCAGCGACGAGAGACCAGCAGCGCGCAGTGCATTGAACTCTTCTTCGCTGCTCAAGGAGATATCAAGAAGCCACAACAGGCCGGCAATACCAAAGAAGACAATGAGGCCCGAAACCCGGTGCGTGATGGACGTGAGGGCCGCCAGCGGCAGATGGATGGTGCTGATATCCAGATTGACCGGACGTTTATCTTTCACGGCCCGCCCCGCTACGCATAATATCAATTAATTTATTATTGATAGTCATAATTTATCAGTCTTTTTTCACTCTCTTCGACCGGGCTGCATTATGCCCCAAGTCTTCTAACTTATATAAGCATTTTCTCTCGCAGATTGAGTAAATAGTGTGTAAAAAATTCAACTGGGACCGCCATTTACAGTGCATTGCCGGCACCATCATAAGACGTTTTCGCCAACCTTGTTGGTTTGACAATCAGGGCGATCACGGGATAGTGTTACCTCTCTACACACAGCAGTACTCATCTAGTACTGTTCGTCGCGGCATTACCTTTACTCGAGGAGTTTTTATGACTGGGAAAAAAGCTCAGTTATCCGTCGATGGCGTCGAAAAACCCATTGAACTACCCGTTCTGCAAGGCTCCCTTGGGCCCGATGTCATCGATGTCCGCAGCCTGACTTCCCATGATCTCTTCACTTTCGACCCCGGGTTCATGTCTACCGCCTCGTGCGAATCCAAGATCACTTATATAGATGGCGATCAGGGAATCCTGCTGTACCGTGGCTATCCCATCGAACAATTGGCAGAAAAGTCCGATTATCTCGAGTGCTGTTACTTGCTCCTCAACGGCGAACTGCCGAACTCGAAACAGAAGGCAGAATTTGTCAAATCCATCCGTTACCACACGATGGTCCATGAGCAGATCCACCATTTCTTCAACGGCTTTCCGCGGCATGCGCACCCCATGTCCATCATGGTCGGTGTGGTGGGCGCATTGTCGGCCTTCTATCATGACAATCTGAAGATCGAAAGCGAAGACCACCGCAAAATTGCCGCGCTGCGCCTGATCGCAAAAATGCCGACCATTGCGGCGATGTGCTACAAGTATTCGATCGGTCAGCCCTTCATGTATCCGCGCAATGACCTCAGTTTCAGCTCAAACTTTTTGTACATGATGTTTGCAACGCCCTGCGAAACTTACGTGCCCAGCCCGGTGATTTCCGAGGCGATGGACAAGATTTTCCTCCTGCACGCCGACCACGAACAGAATGCATCCACCTCCACTGTGCGCCTCGCTGGTTCCACTGGCGCCAATCCCTATGCCTGTATTTCCTCCGGCATCACCGCGTTGTGGGGCCCGGCACATGGCGGTGCCAACGAAGCCGTGCTGAAAATGCTGATCGAAATCGGTGATGAAAAGAACATCGACAAATACATCAAGAAAGCCAAAGACAAGGATGACCCGTTCCGCCTGATGGGCTTCGGTCACCGCGTGTACAAGAATTTCGACCCGCGCGCGAAGGTGCTGCGTGAGGCGTCACAGAAAGTGCTCGCAGAACTCGGCATGGAGAACGATCCCTTGCTGAAGATCGCAATGAAACTGGAGAAAATTGCACTTGAAGACGAATACTTCATCGCGCGCAGTCTGTACCCGAACGTAGATTTCTACTCGGGCATCATCCTGAAAGCGATTGGCATTCCGGTGAACCTGTTTACCGTGATCTTCGCCACCGGCCGCACGCCAGGATGGGTTGCGCACTGGAACGAGATGATCAGCAATCCGTTCAAAATCGGGCGGCCACGGCAGTTGTATACGGGGCCGAAACAGAGGAACTATCCAGGTTGAGGCCCGCGAAGCATGAACCAAAAGAAGTTTGAACAAAAAAAAGCCCTGCATCGCAGGGCTTTTTTTATTTGGCGTCCCCAGGGGGTTTCGAACCCCCGTTACAACCGTGAAAGGGTCGTGTCCTAGGCCTCTAGACGATGGGGACTTAAAGCTTAGTTGAATCGTGGTATTTACTGCGGATTCTGGTAAGTGGTGGAGGTAAGCGGGATCGAACCGCTGACCTCTTGCATGCCATGCAAGCGCTCTCCCAGCTGAGCTATACCCCCTTACTGCAAACCTTACTGCATCCCTACCTACAAACCCGCCTGCATACAACGAATACTGCATTTACTACGTCGATCCGGGCTTCCCGGAAAGAGCGCGCATTCTATTTAGCACCCCCCGGGGTGTCAAGGAAAAAGCCCTGCAGACCAGCGGGTCATAGCCCCAATTGCTGATATTCCTTTTCGAGATTTTTCTGCTGTTTGCCCGAGATCCCGCCGAGCGTCCCCATGGCATGGCGCAGCCGCGCGCGCGTAAGATCCAGGCCGAGAATCGCCATCGAATCAATGACCGATACGGAAACCGACGTGCCTGCTATCGCGACGAACACCGGAAACAGGAGGTCACGGATTTTGAGTCCCATCTTCTCTGCCAGCGCCACCAACACCAGCTCGATGCGGTCACGGTGCCACGCCGGCACCTCTTCGAGCCGCCACGCGACGTACTGCAGGATTTTGAGGCTCGTTTCAGTATCGACTCTGGTGTGAACAAACGCGGCAGGCGTCAGGGCTGGCATACCCGCCAGGAAAAATCCGGCCAGCGGCACGACATCACTGAAGCGCTCCACGCGCGGTTTGATCAGCGGAATGATCTGGTGCATTTTTTCTGCCTGAAAAGCCCACTCGGCATAACGCTGCAGGAATTCAATGTCTGACAAGGACTCACGCAGATAACGCCCATTGAGCCAGTCCAGTTTCTCCGCATCGAATACCGGACCACCGAGCGACACTCGGTTGATGTCAAAAGCCGCGATCATCTCCTGCACGCTGAATTTCTCGTTACCGTCTGGCATCGACCAACCCATCATGCCGAGATAGTTGATTACTGCCTCGGGCAGGTAACCCATGCGCTGGTAGTAACCGATGCTGGTGGGATTCTTGCGCTTGCTGAGCTTGCTGCGATCCGCGTTCCTTAAAAGAGGCATGTGGCACAGCACCGGCGCTTCCCAGCCAAAGTATTGATACAGCAACAGGTGTTTGGGCGCGGAGTTGAGCCACTCCTCGCCGCGAATTACATGCGTGATGCGCATCAGGTGATCGTCAACAACGTTCGCGAGGTGGTAAGTTGGCAAACCATCAGACTTCATCAGCACCTGCATGTCGACATGACTCCATTCGATCTCGACATTTTCGCGCAGCAGATCGCGGATTGTGCACTTGCCTTCACGAGGTACCTTCATGCGGATCACATACGCATCCTTGCGATGCAGCCGCTGCACCACATCTTCAGCAGACAAATGCATGCACAGCCCATCGTAACCAGGCTGCTGTTTGTCTGCAGACTGTTGCTTGCGCAAGTCCTCCAGCCGTTCTGCCGTGCAGAAACAGTGAAAGGCATGGCCTTTTTCCAGCAGCACCTTCACGTGTTCCTGATAGATTGCTGAACGCTCGCTCTGTCGATACGGGCCATAGGGGCCACCCTTGTCCGGACCCTCGTCCCATTCCAGTTGCAGCCATTTCAGGGCATCCAGGATGTCATCCTCTGACTTGCGGGTGCTGCGCACCTGGTCAGTATCTTCAATGCGCAGGATGAACTGACCGCCGTGCTGGCGCGCAAAGCAGAGGTTGAACAATGCGATATACGCGGTGCCTACGTGGGGGTCACCGGTAGGTGAAGGTGCGATTCTTGTGCGGATGCTGGTCATGAGCTCTGGCTGATGTTGTAAAGAGCTGATTATAGGGGATAGCAGGCGTGGACCGGAGCAAATTCAGTGGTGGGTGGTGGTTCGGTGAAGACACCAGGAATTTATTGTGTGCAATGCCCTTCCTGTGATGGGCTGATCTTTCATTGTTCTAGACATCCACTGGTTCATTTGTTGCTTCGTGGTTCAGTGCACAGGGCCGAGGATGGTCCGAGTCGAAGTGCACATGGATGGGCGTCTACGGTCCCGGCAATGCATCCCCCCGGTCCCGGCCTCGTGCACCGAACCAAATGTGGGTGGCCAGAACCCAAAGTCAGTACAAACACCAAAATGTTAAACCAATACAACAAGGCACCCCAGCTGGCATCCTACTCAGACACGTCCCTGCGCAACCTTTTGAGTTTGGATTGCTGTTTCTTGGTATCGATGCGCCGCTCTTTGGAAGCACGCGTGGGCTTGGTCGGTACGCGGCGTTTGGGCACACGGGTGGCCGCGCGCACCAGTTCCTGCAAACGGCTCAGGGCTTCCTCCCGGTTTTTCTCCTGGGTGCGATGGGTCTGCGCCTTGATCACGACAATACCGTCCTTGCTGATGCGCTGGTCAGAGCGCGCGAGCAGCCGCTCCTTGATATTGTCTGGCAGTGACGAGGCGCGGATGTCGAAACGCAGATGAATCGCGCTCGACACCTTGTTGACGTTCTGCCCGCCCGCACCCTGCGCACGGATCGCATGCAGCTCAATCTCCGCATCAGGAAGATCGATGGTGCGGTTGATGTTCATGCTGGGCTGCTGTAGTCGCGGATGAAATTCAGCAACTGCGGTGCGAGAAGATCGCCGGGCTGCCCCAGATACAGTGCCACCGAAAAATGATTCTGCCCGATCATGTGAACGAAACGTGGCAACTGGCCATGCCTGCGCTGCAATGCTGCCAGCAACTCAAGCCCCTGCTGTTCGAAATATAGTGGATCGCATTCCGCAATCGTGACCAGCATCGGCACATCGCTGTGAACCAGTCCGGCCAGAGAAGAGCGCTCTGCGTACACACTCTGATCGCTACCAAGATAGGCTGCTTCCATCGGCCCCGGTTTCAGCGTGTAGTTGTATACGCCCGAGAGCAGGATGAGGCCGCGCAAGCCATGTGCGTGCGGCGCATAGATTTTTTGATGAGCTACATAGGAGGCGGCATGCGCCCCGCCCGCTGACTGCCCCATCAGAAAAATATTCTCCGTACCAATGCCATGAGTTTTGCCCTCTTGCTGCAGGAAATGCACTGCTTGATGCAGATCTTCAATACCGGAGGGCCATTGATGCTGCGGCGCCAGCCGGTAGGTCAGGTTCACCGCGTTGCAGCCGTTGCGTACGGCCCACTGCCCGATGTTGTCGTAGAACTGCGTACCCGGCATCTGCTTGTCGCCGGCAACAAAACCACCTCCATGCACGAAGATCAGCACAGGACGTGCCGGTGCAAAGCCGGAGAACGGAGTAAACACATCCATGCGGTGGCGTTCATGGCTGCCGTATTTGATATCGCGCTGCACTTCTATTTGGTTGGCCGCTTCCATGGCAACTGGCACTACCAGCGGCAACACCAGATTGCGCGTAGCGTTGAGCGTATCCAGGTTGATCTGGCGCTCGATGCCACGAATGGCTTTGGCGTACTCGGCAAACTGCACGAAGGAACTCCTGCGAATGGATGGCAGCCTTTTTAGCATGCTTGACTGGCCGGGGACAGGCCCGGGAACTTCCGGAATGGTCGCTCTGCCCCCGCTGCGGATTTACGTTAAACTGGCGCCCTTACATTCAGGAGCCTTTCATGGATATCACCGCTCTCAATCAGCAATACGCCACCCAAAACCCACAGGCCATCATCGCGCATGCGCTGTCCTTGCCAGGCAAGGCCGTAGTGACGACGCATTTCGGACCGTTGGAAGCAGTGATTCTGCACATGGCCAGCAAGGTGAAGCCAGACATACAGGTGCTGTGGGTGGATCACGGTTACAACACCAAGGCCACGTACCGCACTTCGGAAAAAATCATCCAGATGCTGAAACTGAATGTGGATGTATTCACGCCAAAAGTGTCAGCGGCGCGTCAGGAAGTCGCGCTGGGTGGCATTCCCAATTACACCGAGGACGCGCACAAGACCTTCACCGAGAACTTCAAGCTGGAGCCCTTCCGCCGTGCCATGAAGCAACACAAACCGGATGTCTGGCTGACCGCGCTGCGGCGCGAGCAGACCGAGTTCCGGCAATCGCTGAACATCTTTACGCAGGATGAGAAGGGGGTGTTGAAAGTGGCGCCTTTCTTCTACTGGACCGAGGCGCAGATGCGCGAGTATCTGGCCGCGCACAACCTGCCCAATGAAGACAGCTATTACGATCCGACCAAGGCGCTGGAAAACCGCGAATGCGGCTTGCACACCTCGCTCTAAGTTACTCCGCCAGTTTGCGCAACGCGTCGCCGGTAAGCCGGTAGATGGTCCACTCGTCCAGTGGCCGTGCGCCGAGCGCTTCATAGAATTCGACGGCCGGGGTGTTCCAGTTGAGCACGCTCCATTCGAAACGTCCGCAGTTCTCCTTAACCGCAATTTGCGCAACATACTGCAGCAGCGCCTTGCCTGCGCCCTGCCCGCGAAACGCGGGAGTCACGTACACATCCTCCAGCCAGATGCCGTTTTTGCCGAGCCAGGTAGAAAAGTTGTAGAAGTAAACGGCGTACCCGGCGGTTTTGCCATCGATACTGCAGATCAGCGCACGCGCCTTCGCCGCCGCGCTGAACAGTGTTTCGGTGATTTCGACGACCGAGGTCACAACTTCATGTTGCGCCTTCTCGTATATCGCCAGCTCAATGATGAAATCAAGAATGAGCGGCGCGTCGGCAGCCGTGGCAGGTCGTATGCTAATCATCTCGAATCCTTCAGGAACGCCAGGCCAGTTGAGCGTGCAGGCTAACCACATGACCGACGATGATCAACGTGGGCGCCTTCACATCCTTGCTGGCGATGAGTGCAGGCATTGTTTGCAGCGTGCCTATGTACACTTTCTGATCCGGCGTCGTGCCTTGCTGGATCAGCGCAATCGGGGTTGCCGGATCGCTGCCATGTTCAATCAGTTTCGCGCAGATCTGCGGCAGGCTGATCAGGCCCATGTAATACACAACAGTTTGCTTGGGCTGAACCAGCTGTGGCCAGTCGAGATCACAGGATTCATCTTTCAAGTGTCCAGTCACGAAGCGCACTGACTGCGCGAAGTCGCGGTGCGTCAGCGGAATTCCTGCGTATGCCGCACAACCGGAAGCAGCAGTAATGCCGGGCACGATCTGAAATGGAATCTTTGCTGCCGCCAGCTCCTCAATCTCTTCGCCACCCCGGCCGAAGATGAACGGGTCGCCGCCTTTCAAGCGCAATACACGCTTGCCCTGTTGCGCAAGCGTGACCAGTAACTTGCTGATGTCTTGCTGCGCCATGGTGTGTTTCGAGCGCTCCTTGCCAACGTGGATCTTCTCGGCATCCTGCCGCGTCATGTTCAGGATTTGTGGACTCACCAACCGGTCGTACAACACGACATCGGCCTGCTGCATCAGGCGCAGTGCGCGGAATGTCAACAGGTCCGGGTCCCCCGGCCCGGCACCGACCAGATACACCTCGCCCTGCATGCTGGCACCGGCTTCCTGCTCAAGCTGCTGTAACAAAAGAGTTTCGGCCTGCGCCGTCTGTCCGCTCAAGCTCAGCTCACCTACCGGGCCATTGACGATGCTTTCCCAGAACCGCATGCGCAGGGTAAGCGAACTGAAACGGCGTTTGACCTGGGAGCGGTACTGGCCGAGCAAGGCCGCCAGCGTGCCATAGGCGGACGGAATGAAAGTTTCGAGCCGCGCGCGCAACAAGCGCGCGAGCACCGGCGAGGCACCACCGCTCGACACGGCGATCACCAGCGGTGAACGATCAACAATGGAGGGAAAAATAAAACTGCAGAGTTCCGGCTGATCGACCACGTTGACCGGCAGATGGCGTTTACTCGCGGCCATGAACACCGCCATGTTGACGGCTGAATCAGCGGTTGCAGCGATCACTAGTTTACAACCTTCAAGATCCTGCTCGAAGAAATCGCGCTGTTCGATCTGGTGCTGGCGGTCCTTCAGCAATTGCTGCAACTCAGGGACGATCTCGGGCGCGACCAGCCGGATGCGCGCTTCGGCCCGCAGCAACATATGCACCTTGCGCAAGGCAACCTGACCGCCGCCCACAACCAGCGCTCGCTGTTGTTTGATGCGGAGAAATACCGGCAGAAAGTCCATGGCGCGGAATCAACCCTTCAGAATGGTCTTCACGCCATTCATGTACGGCAGCAGCACGTCAGGCACAGTGACGCTGCCATCGGCGTTCTGGTAATTCTCCAGTACTGCTACAAGGGTGCGACCCACTGCCAGTCCGGAACCGTTGATGGTGTGCAGCAATTCCGGCTTGCCGGTTTCTGGATTACGCCAGCGTGCCTGCATACGGCGTGCCTGGAAATCACCAAAGCTGCTGCACGAGGAAATCTCGCGGTACGTGTTCTGCCCCGGCAACCACACTTCAAGGTCGTAAGTCTTCTGCGCGGAGAAGCCGATGTCACCGCCACACAGAATGATGACGCGGTACGGCAGGCCGAGCTTCTGCAGGATGACTTCGGCGTGACGGGTCAGCTCTTCATGTGCGGCCTCAGAAGTACCGGGTGTGACAAGCTGCACCAACTCTACTTTTTCGAATTGATGCTGGCGGATCATGCCGCGCGTGTCCTTGCCGTAACTGCCGGCCTCGCTGCGAAAACAAGGCGAATGGCAGGCATATTTGAGCGGCATCTGCGCGGCTTCAACGATGGTATCGCGCACGAAATTGGTCACCGGTACTTCTGCTGTCGGAATCAGGTAGTACTCCTGTTCACCGCTGAGCTTGAACAGATCCTGCTCAAATTTCGGCAACTGCCCGGTACCGAATGCAGATTCCTTGTTGACCATGTACGGCACGTTCACTTCGACGTAGCCATGCTCCTGGGTGTGCGTGTCGAGCATCAGCTGGGTCAGCGCGCGGTGCAGCCGCGCGACCTGCCCCTTCATAACGGCAAAGCGTGCGCCGGTCAGTTTGACCGCCGTCGGGAAATCCAGCAGCCCAGAGTCTTCGCCAAGTGCCACATGATCTTTCACGGGGAACCCGAACTGTTTGGGTGTGCCCCAGCGCCGCAGTTCAACGTTGGCAGATTCATCCATGCCTTCCGGTACCGCAGTAGCAGGAATATTGGGGAGACTTTGCAACACTGCATCGAACTCGGCCTGCACGGCATCGAGCGCGGCCTTTCTGCTTTCCAATGCTTCGCGCAGGTGCTCCACTTCGGCGAGCATCGGTGCAATGTCCTGTCCGGCGGCCTTGGCCTTGCCGATGTTTTTCGACTTGGTGTTGCGCTCATTCTGTAGTGCTTCAGTTTCCAACTGCAGGGTCTTGCGCTGGGCATCAAGATTTTCGATCGCGGCAATATCCAGCACGAAGCCGCGCTTGAGCAGTAATTTGGCAACAGTTTGCGGTTCGTTACGAACCTGACGGGGATCCAGCATGACTAGGCTTCCACTAACTAAAAAAACCAGTAACTAAACAACCATTCTGCTGATCTGCAGACCCGCGTACGCAGCCAACAAGCAGACCAACATTGTTCCGAACAGATAGAGCAACGCTGTGCCTGGCAACCCTTTTTCAAACAGGCTCAAGGCATCCAGCGAGTAAGTCGAGTAGGTGGTAAAGGCACCCAGAAAGCCCACGTTGATCAGACTGCGCCACTCCGGCGGCAGATGACTTCTTTCGACCAGTACGACGTAGGCGACGCCAATCAGCAATGAACCCGCCACATTGATCGTAAATGTGGCCCAGTAGCCAAACTGCTCGGGAAACGGGTTGCGATTATACACCCAGTACCGTGCCATCGCGCCCAGTGCGCCGCCTGCGGCGACCAGCAAATAATTGAGCATGGCTTGGATCTCCTGTTATTTCTTGTCGAGCCTGTTATTCCCTGATGGGTACCGCTGTTGCGCGCTGGCAGCATCGAGACTGCGCAGATGCTCCAGCTTCTGGCGAATTTTCTCTTCCAGTCCGCGCTCAACCGGAAAGTAATAACGCCTGTCTTTCAATGCTTCAGGCAAATAGTTTTCACCCGCTGCATAGGCGCCAGGTTCATCGTGTGCATAGCGGTAGCTGCCGCCGTAGTCCAGATTCTTCATCAACGTCGTCGGCGCATTGCGCAGATGCGTAGGCACCTCATGGCTGGGGTTCGCTTTGACTTCGGCCATCACCGTATTGAACGCGGTATACACCGCATTGCTCTTCGGCGCGCAGGCCATGTAGACCACGGCTTGGGCGATGGCCAGTTCACCCTCGGGGCTGCCGAGCCTTTCCTGCACGTCCCAGGCATTGAGCGCGATCTGGAGCGCGCGTGGGTGCGCATTGCCAACGTCTTCAGTGGCCATGCGCACGACCCGGCGTGCGATATATAGCGGATCGCAACCACCATCGAGCATGCGGCAGAGCCAATACAGTGCTGCATCCGGTGACGACCCGCGCACGGCCTTGTGTAACACGGAAATCTGTTCGTAGAAGGAATCTCCGCCCTTGTCGAAGCGGCGCAAGCTGCCTTGCAGGATCTGCTCCAGCATGCTGTCCGCCAGCACCTCTTCACCCTGCGCATTCTTCTCCAGCAAGTCGAGACTGAGCTCCAGCAGGTTCAGTACTTTGCGCGCATCACCATCTGCCGCCATGGCAAACCGTGCTGTCTGTTCTGCTGTGAACGCGATGCGGCGCTTGCCCAGTCCGCGCTCGGCGTCCTGCAAGGCCTGCTCCAGAATGCTCACCAGTGCTGCTTCATCAAGACTCTTCAGCACATAGACGCGCGCACGCGACAACAAGGCATTGTTCAGCTCAAAGGAGGGATTCTCGGTAGTGGCACCGATGAAAATGATGGTGCCGTCTTCAATCCACGGCAGGAAGGCATCCTGTTGTGCTTTATTGAAACGATGTACTTCATCCACAAACAGTATGGTCTGCCGCTGCCGCATGCGCCGCTCTTCCTGCGCGCGGTCCAACGCCAGCCGGATCTCTTTCACGCCAGACAATACCGCCGAAAGCGTTTCCATATGCGCATCAGCGGTGTCGGCAACCATCCGCGCCAGCGTGGTTTTGCCGGTGCCAGGCGGCCCCCACAGGATCATCGAATGGGGCTGGCCAGCGGCGAGCGCTTCATACAGGGGTTTGCCGGGTGCGAGGATATGTTCCTGTCCGCGGTATTCGGCCACGGTGCGTGGACGCATGCGTGCAGCAAGTGGCTGATATCCTGGCTCCGCCTGGAAAAGGGACAGGGTCATGGGGTTATTCTTGGGTGTCGATTGCGCGATTGTCGATGATGTCTACACCAGCCGGGGACCTGAAGCTGAACTGCGCCGGGTCAAGTGGCACGTTGCGTTGCACTTCGCGGAAGGTGAGGCTGGTTTGCTGACCCAGACTATCCTCGAACTGCATTTCCTGCAGTGCCGGACCATCGAAGGTCAGGCTCAGGCGTTCGAACAAACGATCCGGGTTACGCGGGATGAGAATAAAACGGGAGAGCCCCTCGCCCAAGCCGGTGGAACTGACGTCGTAGGCTGCGGTGATGCTCTCGGCATTCCCGTTGAGCAGCATCACCGGCGTGCGCTCCAGGTCATTGTCGAAGGGTTGGATGGTGACCTGTTCCAGATCGGGTTCGTAGCGCCAAATGGTCTGCCCATCGGTGACCATCAACTCCTCATAGGGTTGGGTGATAGCCCAGTGAAAGCTGGTGGGTTTCTGCATCAGGAGCAAGGCTCGGGTCTCTTGCAATTCGCGACCGTCCTGGTCCAACTGCAACTGATCAACCTCGGCACTGAGGGTCTGAGTCTGGTCGAGCAAGTCCACCAATTCGGCCACTGCACTGGCTTGCTGCGGCACAGCCTCCTGAGCTTGCACAGAGAAGATAAAACCAAAGGCAATCAGGCAGTTGAAAGCAACTCTTGCAGGAGCTTCAAAATATTCACGCTTCACTTTAGAGTACTTTCGTAAGTTATTGATAAGTTGGCTATCTATGGGGCGGTGGCGGAGCCAGAACTTCGCGATTGCCGTTGCTGCTCATTTCGGTCACCACACCCGCTTGTTCCATCGCTTCAATCATACGCGCAGCACGGTTGTAGCCTATGCGCAGCTTGCGCTGCACGGCCGAGATTGAGGCCTTGCGCGACTCGGTGACAAAGCGCACCGCTTCGTCGTACATCGAGTCATCTTCCTCGGCATTGCCACCCTCACCGTTCTCACCTTCCCCGCCGAGTCCTGGGATGCCGGAACCGGAGCTGTCGGCGGTAATGGACTCGATGTAATGCGGCTCACCCCTGGCCTTCCAGTCGGCTACGACCCGATGCACTTCATCGTCAGAAACGAAGGCGCCATGAACACGCTGCGCGACTCCACCACCGGGCGGCAAAAACAGCATGTCGCCATGCCCCAGTAACTGTTCGGCACCCCCTTCGCCCAGGATCGTGCGCGAGTCGATTTTCGATTGCACCATGAAGGACAGGCGGGTCGGGATGTTGGCCTTGATCAGACCGGTCAGTACATCCACCGAGGGACGCTGCGTGGCAAGCACCAGATGGATACCGGCGGCACGCGCTTTCTGGGCAATACGCGCGATCAGCTCCTCCACCTTCTTGCCTACCACCATCATCATGTCAGCCAGCTCGTCCACGATAACGACGATCACCGGCAGTTCGTTCAACTCTTCCCGCACTTGTTCTTCCAGCGCCAGCATGGGATCGGGCTTCCACAAGGGATTCGGCAGCGGTGTACCCGCCTTGATCGCGTCGGCCACCTTCTTGTTGAAGCCGGCCAGGTTGCGCACGCCGAGCGCAGACATCAAGCGATAGCGGCGTTCCATCTCGGCCACACACCAGCGCAAGCCGTTGGCGGCATCTTTCATATCGGTGATGACGGGCGTCAGCAAATGCGGAATGCCGTCGTACACAGACAGCTCCAGCATCTTCGGATCAATCATGATCAGCCGCACCTCCTGTGGACTCGATTTGAACAGGATGCTCAGGATCATCGCATTGACGCCCACCGATTTGCCGGAGCCGGTGGTGCCGGCAACCAGCAAGTGCGGCATGCGTGCCAGATCGACCACAACGGGATGGCCGCCGATGTCGTGGCCCAGCGCCATGCTGACCGGCGAGCGCGCATTGTCGAATTCAGGCGATGACAGCACCTGGCCGAGGAAGATCAATTCCTTCTTCTCGTTCGGGATCTCGATGCCAATCACGGTCTTACCGGGAATCACCTCCACCACGCGCAGACTCGGCACCGCAAGTGAGCGCGCCAGATCTTTCACCAGGTTGCTGATGCGACTGACTTTCACACCCGCGGCAGGCTGCACTTCAAAACGAGTGATGACGGGGCCGGGATTGATCGCGACCACATCGATGTCGATGCCGAAATCTTTCAGTTTGATTTCCAGCAGGCGTGACATGGCTTCCAGCGCTTCCGCCGAGTAACCCAGCTTCTGGTTCACTGGCCACTCATCAAGCAGGCTGATCGGCGGCAGGTCGCCCATGGCAGGCACGTCGAACAGCCTGCCCTGCTTTTCCTTCTGCACGCGCTTACTCGGTTCCTTCGGCATTTCGCGGATCGGAGTAATGGCGATGGGTTTGCGCTTGCGGTCCTTTTCCACGAAATGGTCGAGAGCTTCCTTGCGCTGACTGATGAGACTTTCGGTTTCCTGCTTTTCACGTTGCCGTTCCAGCCAACGGATCCGGTACTCCAGCGCCCGCTCCCAGAGTTTCAGGCTCAGTGCCCCGGTGCTATCAACCACCTGCAACCATGAAATACCCAGACCCAGCGTCAAGCCGAGAAACAGCAACGTCAGAAACAGCAAGGTGGAGCCCACCAACTCCAGTACCGGCATCGCCATCGAACCGATGCCTTGGCCCAGCAAGCCGCCGGCAGAACCCTGCAACTCGGTGGCGAAATGCAGGCTGGCCAGTGAGGAGGCACTGATCAGGGTCATCATGAGACCAGCTCCACGCAGCGCGAGAATTTCCCAAGTGAGGGCAAAAGCCGCTTTCCGTTCCCGGAATATCGACAGGGCCTTGTAGCCCAACAGCAAAGGGAAAAGGTAGGACAAATAACCAAACAACAGCAAGAGGACATCGGCCAGCCAAGCACCACTGCGCCCCACTGTATTGCCAATGACCGGTGATTCGCCGGTAGTCTGGAAGCCAGGATCCTGGGGGGAGTAAGAGTTCAGTGCGAGCAGCAGGTACAGGGCAAGCGCCAGCAGGATGATCATGACGCCTTCGACCATGAACAGTCTGCGCAGCACCTCGACTGGGCCGGCTTTTTCACCCGGCTTTCCACGGGCATTGCCACCTGATTTCTGCTTGTCGCGTGTTGCCGCCAAAATAGCCGCCTGACTCAATATATTGTGGCGGTATCATAATAAATTATCCATATAAGGGATACCGTGCTGAAACGCGGACACGCCCAAGTACGTCTCTGCGTTGCAAATCCGGGTTTCAATCCCATATGACCAGCCAGCATAATGGCGATCTGCCGTTTATCTCCTCTCTCAACACAGGAAACCCCTCTCATGAGCGCAGTACAGCACCACCGTCTTATCATCCTCGGCTCCGGTCCAGCCGGCTACACCGCTGCCGTTTATGCCGCCCGTGCCAACCTGAAACCGGTGGTGATCACCGGCATGCAGGCCGGGGGCCAGCTGACCACGACCACCGAGGTGGACAACTGGCCCGGTGACGTTCATGGCCTGACCGGACCTGATTTGATGGAACGTATGCAGAAACACGCTGAACGCTTTGAAACCAAGGTTATTTTTGACCACATTGAACAAACTGACCTGAACCAGCGTCCGTTCAAACTGACCGGCGGCTCCGCCACTTACACCTGTGATGCATTGATCATCGCCACCGGCGCGTCCGCGCAGTACCTGGGCCTGCCCTCCGAGGAAAAATACATGGGTAGTGGTGTCAGCGCTTGCGCTACCTGCGACGGCTTTTTCTATCGTGGTCAAAGAGTCGCCGTGGTCGGCGGCGGCAACACCGCAGTTGAAGAAGCACTGTACCTGTCCAACATCGCCAGCCATGTAACGCTGGTGCATCGCCGCGACAGCCTGAAAGCCGAGAAAATCCTGCAAGACAAGCTGTTCGAGAAAGCAGCGAACGGCAACGTGACGCTGCTGTGGAACCACACGCTGGACGAAGTGCTGGGCAAGGATGGCGCGGTGACTGGCATGCGCGTGAAGGGAACTGCTGATGGCAAGCCTCAGGAGGTTGATCTGAGTGCAGTGTTCATCGCCGTTGGCCACAAGCCCAATTCCGATATCTTCACCGGCCAGCTCGCCATGCATAACGGGTATATCAAGATCCGTTCCGGCATCGAGGGCAAAGCCACAGAAACCAGTGTGCCGGGCGTGTTTGCCGCAGGTGACATTGCCGATCACGTATACCGTCAGGCTGTTACCTCGGCCGGTTTCGGCTGCATGGCAGCGCTGGACGCCGAAAAATATCTGGACAAGCTCGGCGCCTGATGCAGACGCCGCTGCCCTGGCTGGACGCGAACTCTTGCGGGTTTCCCGATCCGGCAACGGCGCTGCGTGTTCCCAACGGCCTGCTGGCGGTTGGCGGCGACCTGAATCCGAAAAGACTGCTGAGCGCCTATCAGCGTGGCATCTTCCCCTGGTTCGATGCCACTCAGCCGCCGCTGTGGTGGACACCAGATCCGCGCATGGTGTTATTTCCTGATGAATTGCATGTCAGCCGCAGTCTGGGCAAAGCGCTTTCTGCAACCACGCTGGTGGTGAGCAGTGACACCGATTTCGCTGGCGTAGTAAGCGCCTGTGCCGCCCCGCGCAGTGGCGCCAAAGGCACCTGGATCACACCCGGTATGCAGACAGCCTACCAAGAGTTGTTCGAACTGGGCTATGCCCACTCGGTGGAAGTGCGCGACGGGGAGCAAAGACTGGTCGGCGGGCTGTATGGCATTGCCATGGGCGACGTGTTTTTCGGCGAATCAATGTTCAGCCGGGCAAGTAATGCATCGAAAATGGCTTTTGTGCATTTGGTACGCACGCTGGCTAGGGCCGGGTACCGCTTGATCGACTGCCAAGTGGCCAATCCCCATCTGGAGAGCCTGGGAGCCCGCAATATTCCAAGAATTGAGTTCATGCGATATTTGCCGCAAGGGGGCGAAGTTCCCATGCCCCCGCGCTGGCCTTTACAATAGCCTCCCGAGCCCGGCCTCACATTGAGCCAACAGAACCCGGTATGACCTCACTCAAGGACATCAGGCTTTTCACAACCCAGTCGCATGCCTGCAGCTACCTGCCAGACCAACAGGCGCAGACGCTTTTCATCGACCCTGAGTTCCAGGTTGATCGCGCCTATAACTCGCGCCTGTCCGAAATTGGTTTCCGCCGCAGCGGTTCACACATCTACCGTCCCAATTGCAAAGCCTGCCAGCAATGCATCTCCTGCCGCGTGCTGGTGCAGAGTTTTGAGCCGGGGCCGCGCTTCCGCCGCGTGCTCAAACGTAACACCGATCTGGTAGTCAATCCGGTACAGAACATTGCCGATGACGAGTATTACTACCTCTACAAACATTACATCGGTGTGCGTCATGCGGACGGCGACATGTATCCAGCGACACGTGAACAGTACAGCTCCTTTCTGCTCAGCCAGTGCGAAGGCACCCAATATTTTTCGATCCGCAAGCGCGGACAATTGCTCGGTGTCATGGTCTGTGACCGGCTGGATGGCGCCATGTCAGCGGTCTACACCTTCTACGATCCGCTGGAAGAGAAACGTTCGCTGGGCACTTATTCTGTTCTGTGGCAAATCACGGAAGCACGACGGCTGGGCCTGACCCACCTGTATCTGGGCTACTGGATCAGGGATTCGCGCAAAATGCGCTATAAGATAGATTACCGGCCAATGGAAATGCTGGTGAAACAGCGCTGGGTGCTGGTGACCTGAGGGGATTTGAGGCAAAATGCGCGCCTTTCAAGCCAACCCAAGCCCAATCTCCCCAGACCCAATCCTCAGGCAAAGACCGAATGGCAAAAGAAGACCAGATCGAAATGGAAGGCGAAGTGATCGATACACTTCCCAATACCATGTTCCGCGTAAAGCTGGAAAACGGTCACGTGGTGACCGCACACATCTCCGGCAAGATGCGCAAGAACTACATCCGCATCCTGACGGGCGACAAGGTCAAAGTCGAACTGACTCCTTATGACCTGAGCAAGGGACGCATCACCTTTCGTGCAAGATAGGCGGGCGCGCCAAGCGCACACACTATCCAGTGCGCTACACCCCCAGATTTTCTTCCTTCAGATCTTGTTCGTCATCATCTTCGTGCTGCCGTGAATGGCTGCTGGGTGAGGCACTGGTTTCCAGTTTGATGTCGTCGTTCTCGACGGTGACATGCACATCCCCACCGTTGACCAGGCAACCAAACAGAATGTCTTCTGCCAGCGGTTTCTTGATCTTGGTTTGTACCAGCCGCAGCATCGGGCGCGCACCCATTGCTTTGTCGTAACCGTGTTCGACAAACCAGTCCACCGCCTCGTCTTCAACATGCAGAGTGACTTTCTTGTCGTCGAGCTGCGTTTGCAGTTCGACCATGAACTTGTCGACAACGGTGCGGATAACCGCAGGATCGAGTGACGAGAACTGGATGATCGCATCCAGCCTGTTGCGGAACTCCGGCGTGAACAAGCGCTTGATCACTTCCATCGCATCGGTGGTGTGATCCTGATTCGTGAATCCGATCGAGGCCCGGCTCATTTCCTGCGCGCCAGCGTTGGTAGTCATGATCACGATGACATTACGGAAATCGGCTTTACGGCCGTTGTTATCGGTGAGCGTGCCATGATCCATCACTTGCAACAGCAGGTTGAATACATCGGGATGTGCCTTTTCGATTTCATCGAACAGCAACACGCAGTGCGGGTTCTTCGCGACGGATTCGGTCAAGAGGCCACCCTGATCAAAGCCGATGTAACCTGGAGGTGCGCCAATCAGGCGCGACACGGTATGCCGCTCCATGTACTCGGACATATCGAAGCGAATCAGTTCGATACCCAGGATCTTGGCGAGCTGACGACTGACTTCGGTCTTGCCCACGCCAGTGGGACCGGCGAGCAAATAAGAACCGATCGGCTTCTCGCCCTCTTTCAGCCCCGCGCGTGACAGTTTGATCGATGATGCCAGCGCTTCGATCGCCGGGTCCTGGCCGAACACCACCATCTTCAGATTCTTCTCGAGGTCGCGCAGCACCGTCTTGTCAGAGGCCGACACATTTTTGGGCGGAATGCGCGCAATCTGCGCAACCACCTTCTCGATATCGCTGACCTGGATAATCTTCTTGCGCTTGCTCTGGCTCTGCAGGCGCTGGAAGGCACCGGCTTCGTCGATCACATCGATGGCCTTGTCGGGCATGTAGCGATCGTTGATGTAACGGCCAGCGAGTTCGGCAGCGGCTTTCAGTGAGCGGTCGGTGTAGCGCAGATCATGATGCTCTTCATACCGGCTCTTCAACCCTTTGAGAATCTGGTAAGTGGTTTCAACATCCGGCTCAGTGATGTCGATTTTCTGGAAACGGCGCGACAGAGCACGGTCCTTTTCGAAGATGCCGCGATATTCCTGGTACGTCGTGGATCCAATGCAGCGCAGCTTGCCGGAAGTGAGCACCGGCTTGAGCAAGTTGGACGCATCCATGACACCACCCGAAGCCGCGCCGGCACCGATGATGGTATGGATCTCATCGATAAACAGGATAGCTTGAGGCGACTTAGTCAGTTCGCCAAGCAGCGCCTTGAAACGTTTTTCGAAGTCACCCCGGTACTTGGTACCCGCCAGCAATGCACCCATGTCGAGGGAGTAAATGACACTATCCTTGAGAATATCTGGCACATTCCCTTCAACAATCTGTTTGGCCAGACCTTCGGCGATCGCGGTCTTGCCAACGCCTGCCTCACCAACAAAAAGTGGATTGTTTTTACGACGGCGCGCCAACACCTGAATCAGCCGCGTGACTTCGGCATCGCGGCCAATCAACGGATCGATGCGACCTTCTTTTGCCTCTTCGTTGAGGTTGGTGGCAAAACTTTGCAGCGGATTCTGTGGCTTTTCCTTGCCGCTCTCGCCAGTGCTCTGTTCGCTTTCCGACTCTTCGCCTGGCACCGGACCACGCACACTGCCGTGGGTGATGAAGTTGACGATATCGCCACGGGTTACGCCGAATTTCTTGAGCAGGAAAACCGCATGGCTTTCTTTTTCATTGAAAATAGCAACCAACACATTCGCACCAGTGACTTCGCGTTTGCCGGTGGACTGCACATGGAACACTGCGCGCTGAATCACCCGCTGAAAACCAAGGGTCTGTCGCACCTCCGGATTCTCTGACAGCTCGGTCAACAGCGGCATCTGCGCGGTGAGATACTGCTGGACTTCTTCTTTCAGCTTTTCAGTTGGCAAATCACAGGCCAACAGGATTTCACTGGCCACGGGCTCTTCGATCAATGCGAGCAGCAAATGCTCCACCGTAATGAATTCATGGCGCTTCACGCGGGCCCAGCCCGCTACAGCGTTGAGTGCGCTTTCAAATTCTTTGCTGAACATGGTCGTCTATGCCTCAATCGTCAACTTCTATATCACACAGTAAAGGGTGTTCCGCTACACGGGCAAAATCGTTCACCTGCACAGCCTTGGTTTCGGCGATCTCGCGGGGAAAGACCCCGCACACACCCTTGCCTTCAGTGTGCACTTTCAGCATTACCCTGGTTGCTGTCTCTATATTCATGCCAAAGAAACGCCGTAGCACTTCAACCACGAATTCCATTGGCGTGTAATCGTCGTTTAGCAGGATCACCCGGTAGAGCGGCGGCGGCTTTACCTTGGCTTCTGCCGGAGCGAGAGCTTCCCGCACGCCGGTGCCGCGTTGTATTTCGTTGTCGTCGCCGGCCATGCGGATGCGAAATGCTGAGAAGCTGTCTGTCTGCTGGATCATGCCTGATTAACTGCTGGAATTCGGACGGTCAAAATATAACATGATTCAGCTGTACCGGAACTTTGCCGGCCACTCCCATTCCACGCCAGCTCTCTAGATGGAGGGTGAATTCCGGAAATCAAGGACGAAGGCCGCCAGCGCCAAATTGAATTTGACACAGAAAAAAAAAGGGTTTATACCTATCCAAATAAGTAAAAAAAATGCAAACCTCCGGCAGACTCGCAGTTAAAAAAACAATCTTGTTCAGCAAGTGCATACTACGTATCTGCCAGCGATACGTAGCGTTCAGCAGTCGCATCGGGAACGCAACATACAGGCACGTGAAGTGAGGGGTGGACGTAAATGAGTACTGGTCAGGTCAAGTGGTTCAACAATGCCAAGGGTTTCGGATTCATTTTGGCGGATGAAGGTGGAGGCGATTTGTTTGCGCACTATTCCGCAATCACCATGGAGGGCTACAAAACCCTGAAGGCGGGCCAGGCAGTCTGCTTCGACATTGTCGAAGGTCCCAAGGGACTGCATGCGGCCAACATTCAAGCGGTCAAAAGTGAAGGCGACGGTGAAAGCGAAGACCAAGGCAGCAGCGCTGACACCTGAGTGCTGGTCCTGTTCAACAAACCCTTCAATGTCCTCAGCCAGTTCACTGATGACGCCAAGCGCACCACGCTGAAGCCATTCATCCGTATTCCGGATGTCTATCCCGCTGGTCGGCTCGATTACGATTCCGAAGGCCTGCTGTTGCTCACCGACGAGGGTCAGCTGCAACAGCGCATCGCCAATCCCCGCCATAAACTGCCGAAAACCTACTGGGCGCAGGTAGAAGGCACTATTGACGAAGCAGCTCTTGCGCAATTGCGTAACGGGGTGATGCTGAATGATGGCCTCACACTGCCGGCTCAAGCCCGTACTATGGAGCCTCCGGTTTTATGGCCACGCGATCCACCGATCAGGGTGCGTAAGAACATTCCGGATTCGTGGCTAGAATTAACGATCACCGAAGGCCGCAACCGACAGGTGCGGCGCATGACTGCAGCAGTAGGCATCCCCACACTGCGGCTGGTGCGGGTACGCATCGGAGATTGGGAGTTGGGCGATCTCTTGCCCGGTACAAGCCGGGTGCTGACTTAGACTTAGACTTCGACGTGAGGCAGTGGCTGCTGCCAGCGTGAGGACGCAGCTTCATCAGAGGCTTTGGCATCCACCCAGTGCTCACCGTTGGCCTGCAGGCTTTTCTTCCAGAACGGTGCCCGGGTTTTCAGATAATCCATGATGAAGTCACACGCAGCAAAAGCGGCGCTGCGATGCGCGCTGCTAACACCAACAAAAACAATCTGGTCACCGGCTTTCAGTTCACCAATACGATGGATGATCGTAAGTGCGTGCAACGGCCAGCGGGTTTTGGCCTCGACCGCGATGGCCTGCAGGCTCTTCTCCGTCATACCGGGATAATGCTCCAGAAAGAGGCCGGTCACCGGCTGCTCGCCGTGCATGTCGCGCACCAGACCGCTGAAGGTAACGATGGCACCGATACTGTTGTTCATACGCAGCGCTTCCGCTTCATGCTTCAGACTGAAGTCGGCGAATTGCACTGAGATTTTCAGTTTGCAGTCACTCATTGAACCCACCATTGAAGCCCCCCCCTTTCAACCGCCGGTCACCGGCGGAAAGAACGCCACTTCGTCGCCGTCGCGAATAGCTGAGTCAGGACGCGCCACAACCTGGTTGACTGCCACTAATGCCTTGCCTAGGCGCAAAATACGCTCCCAGTCGGCACCATGCACACTCACCAGTTTGGCGATAACAGCTGCCACTGTTGCCGTGTCCGCTCCGGCCGGCAACTGTTCGTGGGCACGGCCCAGGCTCTCGCGGATGCTTGCAAAATAATGCACTTCAATCATGAATCCAGACCTGTAGCGCCGCGTTGCCACTGCCCGCTCTTGCCGCCCGCCTTCTCAAGCAATTGCACATGCCGGATCACCATGCCGCGATCAACAGCCTTGCACATGTCATACACCGTGAGCGCGGCGACGGTGGCGGCAGTCAATGCTTCCATTTCAACGCCGGTCTGGCCGTTGAGTTTGCAGGTCGCTTGTATGCGCACTTCCGACGCCTTCTCATCGGTACTCAACTCCACCTGAACGCTGCTGAGTTGCAGCGGGTGGCACAGTGGGATCAGATCGGCGCATTTTTTCGCGGCCTGAATGCCAGCGATACGGGCCACAGCGAATACGTCACCTTTTTTGTGGCCGCCTTCGATAATCATGCGCAGCGTTTGCGGCTGCATCGCGATCACCGCTTCAGCAATGGCGGTGCGGGACGTGACAGCCTTGTCACCAACATCCACCATGCGGGCCTGACCCTTGTCGTCGATATGCGTAAGTTTTGCCATGGTCCCTTTAAATCCGTATAGCGTGATTTACTGACTGGGCAGCATTATCCCCGTTCGACCGCCATTTATGAAGGGCCTGAATTCGGGTAGCATGCGCGCCTCAACACACTACCCATTCCCCTGCACGCAGATGATCTGGCTTGCCCACAGCTCCGTTGCAACTATCGTTGAAAAAGACGGTCTTTTCCTGATGGTTGAAGAAACCGACGACGGCAGGACAGTTTTCAACCAACCCGCAGGTCATCTCGAGGAAAATGAGAGCCTGTTCGAAGCCGCTTTGCGCGAGACTCTTGAAGAAACCGGCTGGCAGGTGGAACTGACGGACTTCGTTGGCCTGTATCACTACCCGGCACCCAACGGGGTCACGTATATCCGCCACTGCTTCGTCGCCCGCCCCCTGCAGCACAACCCGCAGCGCAAACTTGATGACGGCATCATCGCCGCGCACTGGCTCAGTGCTGACACAATCCTGGCCTCTGAGTTCCAGGCCCGTAGCCCAATTGTCGGCCGTGTGCTGCGTGATTATCTCAGCGGCATCCGTTACCCGCTTTCGTTAATCACCCATCTCAGGCCCGCATCGTGAGCAATGCCTCCACCAAAGTCATGGTCGGCATGTCTGGTGGCGTAGACTCTTCCGTTGCTGCCCTCTTGTTGCGCGAACAGGGCTACCACGTCGAAGGCTTGTTCATGAAGAACTGGGACGAGGACGATGGCACCGAATACTGTACCGCAAAAGCTGATCTCGCCGATGCGCAGGCAGTGTGCGCAACGCTTGGTATCAAACTGCACGCCGCCAATTTCGCAACTGAATACTGGGACAATGTATTCACGCATTTCCTGGAAGAATACCGCGCCGGGCGCACACCAAATCCTGACATTCTCTGCAACCGTGAGATCAAATTCAAAGCCTTCCTCGACTATGCCACACAGTTGGGTGCCGACCTGATTGCGACCGGGCACTACACGCGCCGGGCAGAACTAGATGGCAGTGTCTGCCTGCTCAAGGGACTCGACAGCAACAAAGACCAGAGCTACTTTCTGAGCGCTGTGAACGAAACGCAGCTGGCACGCAGCCTGTTTCCTGTTGGTGAACTTGAGAAGAGCGAAGTACGTGCGCTGGCGGCGAAACACGCTTTCGTCACACATGACAAAAAAGACAGCACTGGCATCTGCTTCATCGGCGAACGTCGCTTTCGTGATTTCCTGCAAACGTACATCACCCCACTACCAGGCAACATCGAAACGCAGGAGGGCAGAATTCTCGGCAGACATGCAGGCTTGATGTACCACACTCTCGGCCAACGCGAAGGTTTGCGCATTGGCGGGGTGAAAGACAGCGCTGAAGCTCCCTGGTACGTGGCGGCGAAAAATCTGGAGCGCAATGCCTTGATCGTGGTGCAGGGCAACGAACATCCCCTACTCTACTCCACCGGACTCGCGCTGTGCCAAATCGACTGGATCAACGCTACGCATCCTGCGCTGCCGCTGCCTTGCAAAGCCAAGACACGTTACCGCCAAGCCGACCAGGACTGTGTCGTGCATCAGATTAAAAGCGGCGAATATCGCGTTGATTTTGCCAAACCGCAACGCGCCGTCACTGCCGGGCAACAGGCTGTATTCTATCTGGGCGAACGCTGCCTCGGCGGTGGTGTGATTGAACGCCGCTATCCGGACGTCTGAAGGAAACACGCGCAATGGACCGGCAACTGGAACAAACACTCGCGCTCGCCGGCATTGCCCAAGCTGCCTTTCTCGTGCATCAACTGGCGCATCACGGTGTGGTCGCGCAGGACAAACTCAACACGGCCATCAGCAGTCTTTTTTTAACCCATCCGAAATCTGCTGAAGAAGTATTTGGCAGAACCGACAAACTGAATCTTGGCCTACAGGTTCTGCAAGAACTTTTAACAGGCAGCTCCACCGTATTCACGCCTTCGGAAGTACTGCGCTACATGACTGGCCTGCTTTATCTGCAG
>CAMDML010000029.1 GCA_945902215.1 Klebsiella pneumoniae
TCGGAAGCGGCCTTGGATTCCCAGAGGCGAAGGAAATTGACGCTGCTACCCGCGAAGCCAGCGATCGGAATATCCCAGGGCATACCAAGGAGATTACGGGTCTCGATGAGTTCAGCGCAGTGATTACTGCTCGCGGACGGGCTGCGCAAAAAACCATCCCCGGCCCACCCTCTCAGGAATTGCTCGAGTTCCCGCGGGTGTCAAGCTCTGCGCGGGTTCCGGAAGCCGAACTAAATGAGAAGAGGAATGCATGCCGTGTCTGGTCTAACGCAGAACTGACAGACACGGGAATTCCAGTTAAAGCTTGAGGGGACGACTTGGGGTGACGTTTTGCGCCGAACAGCGAAGGAAGCGCACTTTGCCGGGTTACGTCCCGGCAAGGGTGAGTTGTGCGCTGTGGGGCGGTCCTGAGCGGAGGTGCAAAACGACACCCCAAGGTGGCCCTTTCACTGCAGCAGCGCATACAGAAAACCCCAAGTGGGTGTCCCAGCCGCCGAACCACCATTACCAGTAATTCAAGGCAACGGCCCATTAATTCAAAGTTATACTACGGGCCGCCACCTGCCTTGCCCTGTAGCTGAGCGCCCCGATTTCAAGAGCCCCCCCCATGAGAAACACTATCCGCGCCCTGCAATTCGCGACACTTGCAGCTGCCCTGCTTACCCGACACTCTGTTATGGCCCAGGCCATGCCCGACATCGGCTTCACCAGCGTGGGTCGCGGAGCGCCAATTGAAGACGCGCAGAAATATGAGCTCGTCGGCCCCATCCAGATGTTTGGTTTCCTGAACGCCATTGCCGCACGCGACGGCGCAGTTCCTGAGGGTGTGGAACCCTTGCCGATTGATGTCTACACCACGAAAGATTTCTATCAGGATAAGGATCTGTGGATGGACCCACGCTACTGGCGCTGCAACTCCAGCATGGCCATCGAGTCCTCCCGTGGCGCCAACCCCGGCGGCAACACCATGGGTGACGATCCGCCCCGCACGATGGCCTGGGGCTTCTGCGACCGCGACTATCCGCGTGAAGCCATCATCAGCCCCTACGGATTCGAGACCGCTCAGGAACATTACGCAGCTCTACTGGCCGAAACGAAACAGCGCGGCGGGCCAACCGCACACACCTATGCCACCGTACCGGGCGACATCAGCGGCCGCTACACGTGGAGCGAAGGCGGGCCCGGCGGATTGCACGGCACCTGGTACTCACAATTGGTCAACCAGATGCCAACATTTCTCTCGCTGCTGACACCTGAATACCAGCAGCGCGTAGTGCAGGAAGCTTTCCATCAGGGCGCCGGCCAGTCGCAATGGCCTTCGCAGTATTGCTGGCCCGAAGGCTTCATGCGCCGCTGGCATTTCGCGGCCACGATCATGCAGCCACACGTTATTTTGGTGACTCCTGATGTAGTGCAGATCAACGCCGGAGTGGCGGCCAACTTCATCACCGACATTCACCTCGGCCGCGAGTTCATCATGGACGGTGCTGTGCCGCGTCTCGGTCAGGATGTGCCGCGCTGGTATGGCGAAACCATCGGCTTCTGGGATGGCGAAACGCTGATTACCTGGACCTCGAACATTCAGGGCTGGAAGGCTCACTCCGCCTTTGAGTTTTCCAGCAAGATGCAGACGGTAGAGATTTACACACCGGTACGCGATGCCAACGGCACTATAACGGAGCTCAATCACGAAGCCGTGTTCTACGACCCCGAAGCTCTCGTGGAGCCGATTCGCATCGTGCGCAACCTCAGCAAAATGAGCAGCCTGCGGGAGGGCGATCCTTACACGTATATCGAATGCATCCAATCCATCTACCCTGTCGACGGCGTTGCCACCCCGCAGTCACCGGGCAATGAGATCGAGTACCGCGTGCCGGACATGTACAACCGCCCCTGGTCCCAAATTTGGGAGCAATATCAAGAGGAAGGGATGCAAAAGCCGGCCGCTGAAGGCCCGGATATCTTCAGCTTCGAGTAAGCTGCAGGCGCGCCGTATTGCTGCCGGCAATACGGCCTGTGCTATAGTTTGGAGACCCGCGGATCAGTTGTTGTTTACTTGGCAGTGAACGAGAACAAACCAAAATGACTCCGGTAAAACCCATCGTCCTTCCGGTTATCGGCTTCCTTGCACTGCTGGGAACCCTGAATACCGCCTTGCTCGCCGGCGAAGCTGTTACCCAGACGCTCTCCGACAAAGATGCACTAGAGCAGGTAATTCGCCATCTGGAAACCACGCAGGGCGCATACGGTGCGCAGTTGAGTGAGGCTTATTTTCAGCTGGGCACCACCGAGCGCGCACTGGAAAATCATGATGAAGCAGCCCAGGCATTTGGCAAGTCGCTGCAAATTCTCAGAACCGGCTACGGTCTCCTTGACCTCAGACAGCTGCCGATTCTTGAGGAGCTGCTGGCTACCAATCAGACACTGGAAGACTGGCAGGAAGTAGACTCACTGCGCCACCTCATGCATTTCATCACCTCACGCAATTCTGAAGCTGACGCAGAGCTGCGCTTCCAGTCACTGGTCAAACTAGGCCGGTGGAAAGTGCAAGCAGAAGAACACGGACTTTTGCCAGAGAATGAGAACCCGGTAAAACAAGCGTTCGAGCTTTATTCCAATGAAATCGGCAAGCTTGAAGCCAGTGCAACTTACCAGGGCAAAAACATTCACTTGGCCACCTTGTATCTGGATATCGCAGCAGTCGAATTCAATCAGGCCAAAGCCAAATATGAAATGCCCATCACTGAATTTGAACTTGGCGGACAGAGCTCTATCTCGACTGTGAATTGCATTACATTCGCGGGGCGGGATGGCAGACCCGTACAGTCATGCACCTCAGTGGAAATGCCGAACCCGAGTTACTATATGGAGCCTTCCAACAGGAAGAACATGCAAATCAGGCAGCACCTTGATGCAGTGAAAGATGACGTTCTTCAGGCTTACCGTACTTTGCAAAATGAACCCGAAGGCACGGATCATCGCGCCGCATTGCTGGCCGAAGTACAGCGCTTGACGAGGGAGTACAACGACTTTACCGCAATGAATTCAAAATCGTCGATGTATCGGCTGGATTGATTTCAGGAAACCTGCTGCCGGTGCAGCAACATGTCTACCGCATCCTGCATTGAAGTGGCGCGCGTGATGCCGGCTCCATTCACGAAGAAAATCTCATCGGCATTCTCGATGGTATTCAAGCGATGCGCGATGATGACCCGCGTGGTATGCGCAGGCAGTTTCTGCAGTATCCCTTCCAGCAATTGTTCAGTGACGGTATCAATATTTGCTGTGGCTTCGTCGAGAATCAGCAGATCGGGATGACGCAGCACGGCACGCATGAATGCAATCAATTGCTTTTGGCCCAGCGACAGTGAATCACCGCTGGTAGCTACATTCGCTTGCAGACCCCCATCGAAACGCAGCAACAGACCCGCCAAGCCATTCGCTTCCAGCACTACCAGCAATTCAGTGTCGCCAAGGCTGGCGTACGTTTCATTGCCGTACAAAATATTGTCACGCACCGTGCCGGAAAACAGCACCGGCTCCTGCAGGATGAAGCCGATACGACTGGCGCGCTCCGCTGGCTCCACACTCCGAATATCACGACCATTGAGTAGCACAGTACCACTGGTGGGATCGTACAGGCGCGCCATCAGCGATGCCGTTGTGGTCTTGCCGCCACCGGTTGGCCCCACCAACGCATATGTCTTGCCGCGTTTGAGGCTGAAATTAAGGTTCTCAAGAATGACCCGCTCTGGCGTGTACTGGAACGACACCTCCCTGAATTCCAGCAAATTGGCAGAATCATTGCTTGTCTGCTGTTCCGCAACCGGCAACTGCGGCATGTCGTTTTGCATATGCAGAATCGCCGAGATGCGATCCCAGCCTGCGAGCGCTACCTGAAAGTTGGCCCAAATCGCAGCCAACTGACGAAGCGGATTGTAGAAGTTGTTCACATAAGCCAGATAACTGATCAAGAGGCCCAACGAGAAGGCACCTGTGGTCATCAGATGAATGCCGTACACCAGCACTGTCAGTTGCGCCAGGTTTGACGACAAGCCAAACACCGGCGTAAACAGGGTGTTGGCAATACCGGCCACAATGGCCTTGCGATAGTTGCTCTGGTTGGCTTCATCAAAACGGCTGCGGAAGAAATCGCGGCGGTTGAACGCCACGATGACACGGAAGTTGTTGAGACTTTCCGTGACTTCCGCCGACAGCCCTCCGGTTGCGGCCATTACCTCGGCATTCTTGCGCTTTACCCACGGCGACACCGCGCGCGTGAACAGCAAGAGCAGTGCGGCAGGCAACAAAGCCGCCGCGCCGAGCCGGAAATTGATCACCAGCAGAAACACCGCGGAACCACACATAATGACAATGGAGCCGACGAACTGCACCAAGGTGTGCGAGAAAAACTGGTTTAGCTTGTCGGTGTCGTTGTTGATGCGCGAAATAAGGTCGCCGGTCTTGTTGGCGTTGAAAAACGCCACTGGCAATTCCTGCAGCTTGGTAAAAATGCGGGTACGCAAGTTGTACAACACACGCTGCCCTACTCCTCCCATCAGCCGGGTCTGCGCATAACTGGTGAAGAGACCGGCGCCATACAAGAGGAACAGGATGAACGCAAAACGCAGCATGCCGTCGAAGAGGCCGGCGACGATATAGGTGTCGACAATGTGCGCGATCAACAAAGGCGCACCAAGGTTGACGAGCGAGTTGCACACCGTTACCAGTGCGGCATAGCCCAGAATTGCCTCTTCACCGGCTACAAGCGGCATCAGACTGGCAATCGCTTTCCATGCGCCGACCTTTTGCTTCGGCGCTTGTTCGTTAAGAGCGTAGTTCATGGAATGAGCTCATAAGTGCTGGTCGAGCGCTGGGAATTGTAGATCTGCACATACTCAGGCGAGTTGTGCATCAGTTCGTCATGGGTGCCTGCGGCGAGTATTTCGCCCTCCATCAGCAGGATGATTTGGTCGTAATCAGTCACTGGTGCGATTTTCTGGGTGATGGAAATGAGCGTTAATCGAGGATAGTTGCGGGCAATGTTGGCAAGAATCTTCTGCTCCGTTCTGGCATCCACGCGCGCAGTGAAGTCGTCGAGGAACAGAATCTTCGGATTCAGGGCCAATGCTCTGGCCAGCATGATCCGCTGTTTCTGGCCGCCCGACAGCGACGTGCCGCGCTCCGAAACCTGCGTATCCAACCCGGCCGGCAACGTGGCGATATAGTCGGCGAGTTCTGCCGTGCGCACGGCCAAGTCCAAAGCGTCATTGCTGGCGAGCGGACTGAACGCAATATTTTCCCGCATCGTTGTGCTGAACAGCACGCTGTCCTGGAATACGAGGCCGATCTGCGGATAGAAAGAGGCACTGGCGTAATCGGTGAGTGGCTTGCCATCGTATTGCAGTTGGCCATCCTGCGCCGGGGTCAAACCGGCCATGATGTTCAGGAGCTGCGTCTTGCCGGCTGCCGTGGGGCCAAGAATGGCTGTACGGGTGCCGGGTTTGATTTCGAGCGATACATGCTTCAACACCGGCTTGCCGCCATAATCAAGACTGACATCACGTACGGTGATGTGACCTTGCAGCGGAGCTACTGCAGTGCCGACGCTGATGTCATCCGGGGCCTGCAATATTTCCGTGATACGGGTGTAGGACACTCCGGCTTGCGCAATGATATTGCTCATAAAGCCGATGACGAGAATCGGGAAGATCAGCAGCACGAGATAGCTCATGAATGCCGTAAAGGAACCCAGTGTCATGTCACCTTCGATGACGAAATACCCACCCAGTGTTACCACCACCAGTGAGCCCATGCTCGCCACGAAGGTGATGATCGGGATCATGAACGAAAAAAACTTTACAATCGTAAAGCCGATATCGCGGCCGCGTGCATTGGCCTCGTTGAAGCGCGCGTGCTCAAGCCGGTTGGAATCCAGCACGCGAATCAAGGCTGCGCCGATAATGCTTTCCTTGATCACCTTGTTGAGCCAGTCGATGACTTCGCGCCCCAATTTGAAGTAAGGACGAACCTTGCTCAGGATCACGAAGAACGCACCACCGATCAGCGGAATCACCATCAGTACCGCTAGCGCCAGCTCCCAATCGATGCTCAGCAAAATCACGGCAGTACCGATGATGATGACAGCGGAAGTCACCAGTGACACGATGACCTGCGAGACAAATAGTTTGATGGCATCGATGTCGGATGTGAGATTGGTCAGCAGCTTGGCCGGGTTCCTGTCTTCAATGAAACGATAGCCCTGCCGGGAAATGCGCATGACCAGCTGTTGGCGCAGATCGAAGGCCGCCTTTTCTGACACGAGCGTCTGCATAAGGCTTTGCAGGCACGTGAAGAAGAAAATAAGCAGCGCGATGCCAAGGAATTCCAGCACGAGCGGAGACAGTGCAAAGTTGCCTGCCACATAGGTGTCGATGCCGCGCGCAACCAGCCGCGGAATGAACAGCGTAAATACATTGGCGATGATGGCCAGCACGATCAGTACTGCCACTTGTTTGCGGTAGGGGCCAAGCAGACTGAACAACCCGGGTGCACGTGGCGGTTTCGGCGCTGGTTTTGCATGCGCTGCAGGGGAGGAAACTGTGGACAATTGAGACATGGGTTGGGCCGGTTGACCTAAAAAAACTGGCCTCGAATGTTAACCCAAAATCCCCGGTTTTTGACTTTTTAATGCGGCTTTATGTTGCTACTGTCGCAGCAGGTCAGTTGGCAAGCACAGATCTGCATCAATCACAATTGTTGCGGTGACTGCCGCCTGGTCATCACGATTAACATTGCTGATAACAGCATGCAGTGTTGCCAGATGCGATGCTGTCGGATTCCACTATTTATTTTCCACTATCCTATTTACATGTAGCGCCGTTTCTTTGTTAAGCTCTTCCGCAAATGCAAGACCAAGCCCCGCTTTTCAATCTACCGTTCTTCACAAACTTCGAACCTTGGATGTTCGCGCTGGTTTTTATGGTGACGTTTGTCGGGTCACTACTCGTTGTACCCTGGGTCGTAATGCGCTTGCCTGCAGATTATTTCCAGCATGAAAAACGCCTTCCGCCGCGGTGGGCAACCCATCACCCTGTCTACCGCCTCCTGCTCAGGGTAGCCAGGAATCTGCTTGGGGTCTTGCTGGTGCTGACAGGAGTTACCATGCTGATATTGCCGGGGCAGGGTCTGCTTACTATCCTGATCGGAGTAATGCTGTTGGAATTTCCCGGCAAGTTTCAGAGCGAACGCTGGCTACTCAAACGCAAATCCATACGGCGTGGCGTTAACTGGCTACGGAAAAAACTGCACAAACCTCCATTCGAGCTCGACTGATTTATCCAGCCGCAACCATTAGCCATCAACGGCTGATGCTCATCTGTGGCCGTACCTGCTGATCAATCTGCAGGAACACCAACAGATCGGCATTCAGCTGGTCCTTGTGGGTGTCCGTAAGACCGCAGTAAGACCGTGGGTGTGCCCTCGTAGATTTTCAGGGTTGCATTGTCAATATGTTCCACTACGCGCAGACTCCCGATCCCCGCATGACAAGCGCTCCCTCCCGGCTGTATAGTCTGGCCGGCAAATGAGGAGAGCTTGTCTATGTCATTCCGTATCCACCGCTGTGGCACCGCGCTGACACTGCTATTGGCTGCCCTGCCCGCTTGCGCCCACCACGGGCTGGCCAATTTCAATCTCAACATTGATCTCACCATCGAAGGCACCATTACCGCTATCGCGTTGATCAACCCGCATTCGTGGATCTACGTGGATGTGACCGCTGCCGACGGCAGTGTCATCCCCTGGAAATGTGAACTACGCGGCGGCACGGTATTGAAGCGCTCCGGCTGGACCAAGGAAATGTTCGAGCTCGGCTCAACAGTAACCATTACTGGCTCGCCCGACCGCTGGGAAGAGAACACCTGCTACATGGGTTCCATCCAGTTCGCGAATGGCAGCCAAATGGATCGTTATGGCCAGTTGGTTGCAGCGGAGCTGGAGGTGCGGCAAGCCATCGCAGTGAGGCGTCTGGCCAGCGGCGTACCGGATCTGAGTGGCGACTGGGCCGCAGAACAAGTGGTCATGACGGACCCGCGCGGTCTCAGTGGTACATTGGTACCGCTCGGCATTGCTGATGAATTCGCACCGGGTGAATTGCCTGCAGGCGGTCGCGCCTTTCAGGGTTCGCGTGGCACACCGGAATCTTTTTCCGATGATCCGCTGGGTACAACCTGGAATCGTCCATCAAGCTTGCCGCTGACTGACGCCGGCCGCGCCGCGCTTGTGGGTTTCGACGCCGGCTCCAGCGACAATCCGCGTTTGAACTGCGAATCCACAAATATCCTGTTCGATTGGGGCTTCGATAATCCGATCAACCACATTGTCCAGTCTGAAACCGAAATCCATCTGACCTACGGCCTGATGAACATGGAGCGGACTATCCATCTGGACCAGGACTTCCCGGCTGACATCGTACCCAGCCGCCCCGGCTACTCGATTGGCCACTGGGAAAATGATGTGCTGATCGTGCAGACGCGTGGCTTCCTCGCGGGCATACTGTCGGCTGACGCGAACACACCGCACAGCAACGGCTTCAATGTGACCGAGCGCTTCTCACTGGACCTCACCAACGGCGCGCTGCTGCGCGAATTTATTGCAGAAGATGGCATCTACTGGACCGGCGAATACCGCGGTCGCGACAGCATGTTCGTCTCATCGCTACCGTTTGAGGAATACAATTGCGACGACCGCTCGTTCAATACCGACTCTCTGCAAGCACCGCAGCAGCAACAATAACAACCCTGACTATCAAGACCTGACTATTAAGAGTAACACCATGAAAACATTGATCACCGCTCTCGCCCTGCTCTCCCCTCTGCTGTACAGCACCGCCGCTTCAGCACAGGACTGCAACCGCGATTGTTTGACCACCCATCTGAACACTTATCTCGAAGCGGTTGCCGCACATACACCGGCCACCGGCAACCTGTGGGTCGGTTTCCGCCAGACCGAGAACTCGGTGGTGATACCGGAAGGCCAGGGTGTGTGGGCCAGCGTCACCGGACTCGGCTCCGTGCAACGCCGTTATCTCGACACCGCACAGGGCGCGGCCGGCTACTACGGCACCGTCATGATGGGTGAGGAGGAAGCTGTCGTCGCGCTCCGCCTGAAAGTGCAGTGGGACCAGGTCACGGAAGCCGAATGGTACATCGCACGCCAGAGCGACGTCGGCTCGAGAGGCACCGGCAATACCCCCTTCGACCTCGACACCTTGCGCGCGACCTTGCCCGAACAGCGCGTAGTGCCGCAAGCGGAACGCATGCAGCGCGAAGCCTTGCAGGCCGTGGTCAACACCTACTTCGACGGCATCACCAGCCACAACGGCCTGCTTGTCAAAGGCCACCCCGGCTGCTCGCGTTATGAGAACGGCTTTCCGACATTCAACTCGCCGATGCGCGAAGGCATGGACATCGGCAACAACGGTCTTAGCGACTGCCGCACCCAGGCCGACTTCGGTGTAGCAATAGTTGCGATCCGGGATTTCTATGTGCTGGATGAAGAGTCGCAGACAGTCATGGTCTCCGCCGTGTTCATCCGCGAGGCAGGCGATGACCGCCTTCGCAACCACTTTACCGAAGTGTTCCATCTTGATGGCGGCAAAATCCGCGACATTCACGCCGCCTTCCACTACGCGCCAGAAGATCGCCCGGTGCCGAACTGGCCGCCGTATGACGGGCTGTTTCCGTTGCCAGCTTCTTATCGCTGAACATGCGGCTCATGCGCGACGTCATCATTACCAAAGAACCGGTAGAGCTATACAAGATTCTCAAATTCGAAGGACTCGCTGACAACGGCGGTGAAGCCAAGGCCGTGATAGAACAAGGACTGGTCAAGGTGAATCACGTGGTGGAGACGCGCAAGCGCAAACAGATTGTGACGGGAGATGTCATCGAGTTTGCGGGTGAAACTCTGAAGGTCACTTTCATGGCGCCAGCGGCGTTCGCAGCAACTGCGCCAGAAGTGCGCGCCAAACCGGTAAATGATGCCAAATTACGTCCATTAAAAAAGCGCGCCAAGTTAGTGACCGGGCGCGCTTTGCAAAGCCAAAAAAAGTAGCGTTTATTCCCAGCCCGTCGGTGAGTTGTAGGGAATCGTAAAGCCCATCGCTTCGATCTCATGCACCTGACCGTCGGCGCCAATCTTGAAGATATGCGCAGCCGGCAGGTCGAACGGAGCAAAGGCGAAGGTTTCCGCAGTAATCTCGGCAGTTGTGCCATCGAGGTTCGTCACCGTGTAAGGCAGGTTGTCCATTGGATGGCGGAAGTGCGACAGGCCGATGACGAGACCGGTTTGCGGATCGGCCGCGAACACGCGCCGGTTCTCGATGCGGTCGATGTATTGGAAGGTACCGGTATTTAATTGGCCACGACAGTCGCGCGCTCTGGCTGGCGCAGGTGTGACCTGGTCAACAATAAATAGACACCCCAGTTAAGCCGCTTTTTTCCACTGTGTTGCCCTCTCTGCTTCATACTGCATCGGGCTCCGGTAACCCAGTGTGGAATGCAGTCGGCTGCAGTTGTAAAACATGGTGATGTATTTCAATACGTCCTGCTGTGCCTCATAGCGGGTTTGGTACTGACGCCATTGCACCTTCTCCTGTTTCAAACTGCCGAAGAAGCTTTCCGCCACCGCGTTGTCCCAGCAATTACCTTTCCTGCTCATGCTGCCGATAAAACCATTTGCCTTCAACAAACGCCGGTAAACTTTGCTGGCATATTGTGAGCCTCGGTCTGAATGCACTATCAACCCTGCACTGGGTCGACGTTGCCACAGCGCCATCCTCAACGCATCACAGACCAACTGGGCCTTCATCCGGGAACCCATGCTCCATCCCACTACCTTGCGCGAATACAGGTCAATCACCACGGCCAGATATAACCACCCTTCCTGAGTCCACACATACGTGATGTCACCTACATACGCTAAATCAGGGGCCGCAACCGTAAACTGCCGCGCCAGCACATTGGCAAACACCGGCTGTTGATGATTGCTGTCGGTTGTCACCTTGTACTTCTTGCGGTGCCGAACCTTCACGCCAGCCGCTTGCATCAACTGTTTGGTTCTGTGGTGGCCAACCGGATAACCCAGGATAGTCAGTGCTACTTTCATCCGCCGGTAGCCATAACTGTTGTCACTGGCGCAGTCTATTTCACGAACCATGTCCAGCATCTCCTCATGCAGAGGATCATCCGGCAATGCTTGCTGCCTTGCCCAATAACTGTAATAACCATTGCGCTTCACACCCAGGACGCGACACATCACGCCCACAGGCCAGGTCTTCTTGTGCTGGGCGATAAACGAATATTTCACTTCGTTTCTTTGGCAAAGAAGACCGTCGCTTTTTTTAGGATTTCCTTTTCCATCTCCAGCCGCTTCACCTGGGCTTTGAGCTTGCGAATTTCGTCCTGATCCGGACTCAACTTGCCGTTACCCCGAAATGCCTGGCTGTCCCCATCCGCCCGAAACTCCTGAATCCAACGGCCCAGCATCTGAGTATTGATTTCAAGGCTGCGCGCCGCCTCAACCCGACTATAACCCTGATCCAGAACCAGACTCACAGCATCCAACTTGTATTCCTTCGTGTACTGCTTTCTGTCATTCATAACTACCTCCAGTTGTGATCATTATCTCTTAACTGGGGTGGTCATATTTATTGGAGCACGTCAGTGCGGTGCCCGGTATGGCAGGAGCCCCGGTGGACGGAGTGCCGCTGGCGGTGATCATGCCGTTCTCGTGCCGTTCGCAGTCAGCGGCAAAGTTCATCAGTTCGCCATTATTGTCGTCGAGTGCATCGTAGTAGGAAGCGCCGATGGTAATCAGCTCGTCATGCGCTTTGCGATTTTCCACCGGGATCTCGGTCAAAATACCGGGGCGCGGCGCTTGCAGGTTGACCATCTGCGCTTCGCGTATGGCGGCGAGCAAATGTTCCGCTTCAGTGATCTTGCCATTGCCATCGAACTGGAGACGGAAAGCGACAACCACCGGCTGTTCCACTGGCGCGCTGCTGGCAGCAAACGCTGCACGCTCCTCAGGTGACATACCTTGTGGAGGGGCCGGTGGCGCCATGTAGGTCATCATCGCCAGATAGCCAACTGACTGATTGATTTCATCCGGCACGTGGAGCGCGAAGGTGCTCGGACCTTGCACCACGGACTGCCACAGGCCTTCACCCGGCTGCATCTTCGTTATGTTTTCAACAAAGACTGCGTCCTCTGCCAACGGTGCCAAAGCAGGATCGTGCGCTACGATGGCAGCAACATAGGCGTCGGTGGCGCTGAGCAGACACTGACGATCGCAAGCAGGTGCGGCGGGAGTTGCTGCGACAAGAGCGGCTGTGGCTGCTTCTGGAGCGGGTGTTTCAGCGGCGGGGCTACAGGCTCCCAGCGTGAGCGTAAGTCCTGCCAGCGCAGTAGCGGCGGTCAGTGTACATATAGCCGGCTTGAACATGGGGCGACCTCGTTATGTATATTGTTGTTGTTTTGTATCGGAGTGCTGCCTACGCGGCAGATTCTAAGCGCTAAATCGTGGAAATCATTCACCAATCATCCGCCGCTCGGCAGCAATCAGACCGCTGACCGACGGCCGCGCAGCGAGCCGCGTGTAATACTCAGCAAGTTTCGGATACTTGTTGGCATCGATAGATACGCCACTGTGCCCCAGATTGATCAGTTGGCACGTCACTGCGATGTCGGCAAGCGTGAGCCCGGCACCTACCAAAAACCCCTGCGCCGGCAAAACACTCTCCAGATACGCGAACAGCAGTGGCACCTGATTCGCCGCGATGTCGTCAGCCTTTGCCGAATCGCCGGCTACTTTGCGTATTTTTGGCAACAACACGCGATTGATGAAGATTACCGTGCCCACCGGGAACATCACCGTATCGGCATATTCCTCAAACCAAATAGCTTTACCCCGCGCCTTCGCTTCCACAGGGATCAGCGGTTGTGCCGGATATTTTGCTTCAAGGTAGTGCACGATGGCCGAGGAGTCGGCCAGCGCGTAGTCGCCGTCCTGCAAGGCCGGAATCTTGCCGAAGGGGCTTGCGGTTTTGAACTGCGGGTGGTCGGCGTGCGGCGACACCGGTTTGTGATCCAGCGTTATGCCTTTCTCGGCGGCAAACATCAGGGTTTTGCGCACGAAGGGTGAAATGGAAGCGCCGAACAGGATCATCATTTGCATTTCTGGGGGGTTCCGTTGCACATGCGGCGAGAAACAACGCTGTGGCCAAGGCTACCGGTGAGCTGGTCCGATTGAAGGGTAATTGGGTATTCCAGAATTATCAACCATACCCGGACAGAACAGCTGCCAAGTTTGCTATAGTCAACACTCCCGGAAGGAGTACAGCCGTGATGACCCCTACCTTGTTGTTCCGCCAACTGTTCGACCAAAGCTCCGGCACCTGGACGTATTTGTTGGCGGACACCGCAACGCGCGAAGCACTGCTGATCGATGCGGTGTATGAACAATACGAGCGCGATCTGGCTTTGCTAGCCGAACTTGACCTCACCTTGCTGGCCTGTATCGATACCCATTGCCATGCCGACCACGTGACTGGAGCGTGGCTGTTGAAACACACTCTGCACAGCAAGATCTTCGCCTCCATCTATTCCGGGATTGAGGGCCTCGACCGCAAACTGCAGGAAGGAGACAGCATCGCGTTTGGCAAACAGCATCTCTCTGTGTTGGCAACTCCCGGACACACAGATGGCTGTCTCAGTTTTGTGCTGAAAGCGCATGCCATGGTATTTACCGGTGACAGCCTGTTGATTCGCGGTTGCGGCCGCACCGACTTTCAGCAAGGTTCGGCCCACAAACTGTTCCATTCAATCAAGGACAAGTTGTTTGCATTGCCTGATGACTACGCTGTCTACCCTGGCCATGACTACGTCGGCCGCACGGCCAGCAGTATCGGGGAGGAGAAAAAGTTGAACCCGCGCATTGGCGGGCAAGCCAACGAAGGCGATTTTGTCGGCTTCATGGACAACATGCACCTGCCGCATCCCAAGAAACTGGATATCGCCGTACCTGCCAATCTCAAAGCGGGGCGTCCCAGTGATGACCAGTTGCCGAAGCAACCCGCTTGGGCACCAGTGGTCACCACCTACAGCGGGGTGCTGGAAATTTCACCGCAGTGGGTAGCGGCACATCTCGATGCCGTTTGTCTCGTGGATGTCCGCACCACAGTGGAAAGCGCCGAAGAAAGCGCACGCATCAGGGGCGCCTTGATGATCCCGGTGAATGAACTGCGTGACCGAATCAATGAAATCCCCACTGACAAACCGGTGATGACCATCTGCCGCTCCGGCAAACGCTCCGTACTGGCCTTTACCATTTTGCGTAGCGCGGGGCGGCAACAAGTGGCCAGCGTAAAAGGTGGGTTGCTGCGCTGGCATGAAGAAGGGTTGCCCGAGCAGTAACTGGGAAATTTCCCTCCTCTCAGGAATTGCTGCTGTTCCCGTGGGTGTCAAGCAGGGGCGTAGATTCCGACACACCGGAATTCCAGTTGAAGCCTGAGGGGACGACTTGGGGTGACGTTTTGCGGCCGAACAGCGAAGGAAGGGCACTTTGCCGGGTATCGTCCCGGCAAGGGTGAGTTGTGCGCAGTTGGGCGGTCCTGAGCGGAGGTGCAAAACGATACCCCAAGGCGGCCCTTTCACTGAAGTATCGCGTTCAAACAAACCCGAGTGGGTATCCAAAAAACACTGAAATCAAAGAACGCAGCGACAACCCGCCCATAAAAAAGCCGGAGCATGCTCCGGCTTTTTCTTCTACCCATTCAAACTATTCAAACTATTCAAACTATTCAAAATTGAACAAGGCCTCTGTGTTTTCTTCCGGTCTGGTCATGCCTTGCTCGAAATACTGCTGCCAGATTTTGTCCCAAGGACGGCCATACATGTCGGGAAGCTCGTACTCGGTTACGGTACCCGGTGCCATCGGCGTGTTGACTCCATCGATATTGAAGATGGTCTGTGTGCATTCGATAAAGGCGTAGGGCGTTTCGTCGGCGTCGGTGTAGTCGTTGATCTTGTCCAGATTGCGCACAATGCGCACGGGTTCGACCAGCGCTTCGGGATCGTAGAAGACCGTTTCGTGGTTGAGGCCGAGGAACTTGCCGTCAGCATCACGGTTCGGTGTGTAGATCTCGACGGTCTGCATCTTGCTCGAGAACTCGAAAGCGGAATGTGCTTTCCAGCCCTGGACGTTGGAGGTCCACGTAATCAGCACATCACCGTCCCAGAAGCCGACGGTCTCGCCATACCAGCGCGGTACTGCATCGCCAAGGCGCGGCACACCGCCGCTCGCTACGTCATCCATCTTGAACTCGCGGCCAACGTGAACGCTCGTGATGAAGTTGTCGGCGACACCCGCCAGAATCTGCACCATGTCCGGCGTGGCGGTTATGTAGTGTTCCCACACCGAAAATGAGTACCAGCGCCGCATGAAGCCTTCGGGCCAACAGAAGGTCGACGGCCAGAGTGCATTGCCGCGCACCTGATGGTAAGCCTCTTGCACCATGCGCTGCTGGTATTCGGGAGTAAGCACAGAGAGGATGGTCGGGTACTGGTTGTGCCGCAGCCAGTACCAGGTCAGTTGATCGCGCGCTGCCGTTGGGCGCTGGTAGACACCATTCCATTCGGCCGCCGGAAAATCCTGGAAGGTGTATTTGTTTGGACCCCCGCGCGCCGTCGTTTCCGCCAGCAGCGCCTCGTAGTGTTCTTGCGCAGTCGTAAAAGCATAGGGGCTGACGATGGCTTCGCGCGGCAAATCGATGTCGCAATAGCCCCAAGGGCCGTCAGCCGTGACATCGGTCAGCGCCGGTGGGAACAGAATGCCCCGCTGTATCTCTGTGGCGAAGGGACTGTTGCAGCGGAAATAGCGCGGGTCGGTCCAAAGGTCTTTGTCAGCGTAGAAATCGGGACTGTTGAACAGGTCGCGCGGCAACGGTTCGACACCTTCCGGCAGCGCGTTCGGGCGGAAGCCATAGAGGCCCGGCGGGGCGGCGTTCGGACCAGGCGGACCATTGAAGATCCGGTCCGGCCCCACATTCTGATGATCCACTACTTTCGCAGCCAATGGCTTGCCACGACCAACGCTTTCAAAGCCGATATCAGGCATCTCCTGCGCCAGAGTTGGTGTGATGATCAGAGCGGCAACCAGCGCCCAGAATTTGTTCGGTTGGTATTTCATGCAATCCCCTTTACTAAAGCCAATTTAATTTTTATCCGGTAATTTTCACCGCGAGCATACCACGCCTCAAGGCACTGCTGGCGTCTCTGCTGCCGCAGTGACTTCCGCCAACTCCGCCAGCCTTGCAGCTTCAAACTCATCGCCTGCATTCCACACCGGCATGGTGTCAGCATTGGCGATGCGCAGACCGACGAAGAAGTTGGCCTGGGCATCCTGCACCATACCGTCGAAGTTCCAGCTTTCGGAAAATTCATCGGAGGGTTGATGGTAGTTCACGTCGGTGAAGTAGTTGATCTGTTCGGCGCCCCAGCCGGCGGGCTGGCCAATGATGTCGGTGCCGCCGTCAAGGTAGAGGGCGGGCACGCCGATCTTGGCAAAGTTGAACTGGTCGCTGCGGTAGAAGTAGCCGCGGTCGGGGAACTGGTCCCGAGTCACCGTGCGGCCCTGCATGGCGGCCACTTCTTCTACCACCGCGTCCAGCGAGGCGGATTTGCCATAGCCGATGAACGTGAGATCACGCATGCGGCCCCAGATGGCACCACCGTCCAGATTGATATTGGCCGCGATTTTACCGGGCGCGATGGTGGGATGTTCAGCGTAGTACTGTGAACCCAGCAGGCCCTGTTCTTCCGCGCCCACAAAATTGAAGATCACGGTGCGCCGCGGCGGCGTGGCCAAGGCTTGGTAGGCGGCGGCCACGGCCATGACCTGCGCTACACCGCTGGCATTGTCGAGTGCGCCATTGAAGATCACATCCTCCCCTTCCACGCCGGTGCGCTGCGCCATACCCAGATGGTCATGATGGGCGGTGTAGATCACCGCTTCGCCGGCCAGCGCGGGATCGCTGCCTGGCAATACGCCAATGACATTGGCACTGGTCGTGCCGGATACGGTGGAATTCAGCAGCAGTGACGTGGTGACGCCCAGCGCTACCGGCTGGAATTCGCGCTGTTTTGCCTGTTCCATTAATTCAGGGAGATCGAAACCAGCCAGTAACATCAGACGCGCAGCCGCATCTTCCGTGATCCAGCCTTTCACCTGTATGCGCGGTGCCTCCCCGGCCGGTAGTTCGAACTGTTCGCCGGTGAAGGATGTCTGCACAGTCTGCCAGGGGTAGGCGGCGGAAGGTGCAGTATGGATGATGATGGCGCCGGCAGCGCCCTGGCGTGCAGCGGATTCGTATTTGTACATCCAACGGCCGTAGTAGAGGCGCGTGGCACCCTCGAACAAGGCAGGGTCCCAGTCGGGGTCATTGTTGAGCATCAGCAGCACTTTGCCCTGCAGGTCCGCGTCCTTGAAATCATCCCACTGGTATTCCGGCGCTTCGATGCCGTAGCCGACGAACACCACTTCTGCATCGGCCACTTCTGCCACCGCGTCCTGCACACCGCTGGCCGCAATGTAGTCCTCGTGCTGCAGCAATTGCAGGGAGGTGTCATTGCCCTCGAAGGTCCATACCGGAGGCTGCACGGCGTTGATGCCTGTCAGCTCGAAGGTTTGCTCCCACGAGCCGCTGTCACCGCCGGGCTGCAGGCCCAGCGTAGTCAACTGCGTTATAAGGTATTGCCGTGCCAGGATGTCGCCGACACTGCCGGGGCCGCGACCCTGGTAACGGTCATCGGCAATTTCTGTAACGATGCCGCGCATGTATTCACCGGTGATGGCCGCAGCAACCGTCATTTCCTCTGCTGTGAAAGTGCTTGCTGAGGCAACAGGCTCAGCCGGGGCTGCCACGGGCGCGAGCACCGCAGGTGGCGCTGCAGGTTCGCTGCAAGCCCCAAGTGAAACAGCGATTATTGCAACTGTCAGGTACAACGCACGCATAGCAGCCTCGCAGGAGTTTTATTGGCTCACGGAAACGGAATCCACGTCATCACCGGACGCAGCCAGCAGCGCACTGAGCAGCGCAATGGTCGCCTCGCGACCTTCCGGGGCTGCGGCGCCGCCAGCACCGGGCCCGGCCCTGACTGGTGCCAGAGCGGCATCGAGTGCAGTTTGCCCGGCCGCATCTTTGACAGTTGGATCTGCACCGCGAGCGATCATGTGCTGGACCACTTTATCCCAGCCCAATTCGGCCGCAGAAAAGAGTGCGGTTCTGCCCTCTTGGTCGCGACCTTGTACATAGGCGTCAAGCTTGGCGGTGTAGGTGTGGCTGTCAGTGACGCGCGCGTTGATATCGGCGCCATTGTCGAGCAAGAGGTCGATGGTCGCGATCGCGCGGTCCTGCAGGTCGCCTTGCAGCGCGTTGTTGGGGCGGCCCGTACCGCTCATGCCGGCCGCTGTCATCAGCGGCGTTATCTGGAACACGTTGGGTAAATCTACTTCGACGCCGTGCGCGAGCAGCGCTGCCATGGCTTCGGTGTCATAGCTCAACGTCGCGATCATCAAGGGCCCGGTGCCGCCGCGCACCATGTAGTCAGCGAAGCGGCCCCTGCCGGGTCCATTGGGACGCATCCGCGTAAGCTCGTGGTTCGCGTCGACACCCATGTCGAGCAACCGGTTGACGACATCCATCGCCGTGAGCTTCACCTGATTGGCTCCGCTCGCTGCAGTGCCTCCCAAAGCATTCCCACCGACACCACCGAAGTTGACACCACCACCGCCTCCGCCAAACCCGCGCGCGGTGAATGAGTTCATGTCCACCGCAACGTAGAGCGGCGTGCGGCCACTCATGTCCCAGACGTCGGCTTTCGCGCCTTTGTCGAGCAGGTACATCGCTATGTCGAAGCTTTTGTTGTCGAGCGCGTTGAGCAGCGGCGTGATGCCGTCAGGGTTAGGCTGATTGATGTCTGCGCCAGCGTCGACGATGGCAACCGCACAGCGATAGCACCCGGAACGTGTAGCGTAAAGTAACGCGGTAAGGCCGCCGGTTTGCCGGAACTGGGCACGTGGTTCCGAGGTCATCTGCCGCGGCCAGTCGTCATACACTGCGCGCAGCGTTACTTCTGCACCGTGCGCAATCAGCAACTCGACGATAGCGGGATGGTTCCCTGCCGCCGCCCACATCAGCGCGGTTTGGCCACGGAATTTTTCCACTTCGTTCACTTTCGCATCGTGGTCGATCAGCAGTTGGGCAATTTCCAGCGAGCCAACTGTCGAGGCCAGCATGAGCGCGGTTTGGTTGTCCTGATTCGGCGAGTCCGGATTGGCGCCTTTGTCCAGCAGGATGCGGACCAGTTCGACATCGCCCAACTTGATGGCCTCCGTCAGCGGGGAGGAGCCGTAGTTATTGATAATGTCAGCTTTCGCGCCGGCGTCCAGCAAGGCACGCACCAGCTCATGATCGACGGTATAGGTTGCCCAGTGCAGTGCGGTGGAGCCATCCGGCTCGACCACGTTGACATCAACCTCGGGCGAAGTGATGGCAGCCAACACCGCATCGCGGTTGCCGGCGCGCACGAGGTCGACCAGAGATTCCTGCGCCGCCACTGCGCTTGCAAGCAGCATCGATGCTGAGAGCATCAACCCGGTGAGCGCAGTGCTCGTGCATTCTCTTCTGAAAAGTTTGCGTTGTTTGGGGGAGCGGATGGCCATGTTAAACAATGTTGCCTCCAAAATTTGTGTAATGCGCCCAATGACTCTTGGCGACGTCGTACAGAAAACGATAGGGGTCTTCGAACGTGCGACTTACTTCGTCCATCACACCGGCTTCCAGCATATCCTGCGCGCTGTTGCCTTTGTCGGTCATGTCTGTAGTGCGTTCGTAGAGATGCAGCATCATGTCGCGCTCTGCTTGCAGTTCTGCGCGCGTCATCACCGGCCCGTAGGCTGGGATGATACGAGTCTGCTCATTGGCCAGTGCCAGCAAAACGTCCAACGCATCTACCCGGCCTCCGAGCCAGCCGCCCGCATACCAGTCATGGGATGGATCGAGTAGCGGCGAAGCCACATCGCCAGCAACCAGCACGTTGGAGTCGCGGAAGAATACATAACTGTCACCACGCGTGTGCGCTTCCAGCAGGTAACCGAACTCGATATTTTCAGCGCCGGCGAGCATCTCACCTTTCTGGCGGAACGTTTCCGTGGGCCGCGCCGCTACCGGTGGCGCCGTTACCCACCGATCTTCGGCAGGCACGTAATAATCGGCAGAGAGCCATTGGCGGGTGATTACATGGGCGTGAATCGTAGCGCCTTCCGCACCAAAAAGTGCGTTGCCGCCGGTTTGGTCGGCGTGATAGTGGGTATTGAACAAGGTGTGCACGTGACTGCCATCCAGAGCTGCTTTCACCGCGGCGGCCAGCTCAGCAGCGCCGCTGTCGACGAGCAGGATGCCGTCGGGGGTCGTCAGCGCGAGCACATTACCCGGAGCGCCGGTGATGAGTCTTAGCCTGTCGCCCAGCGCTTCAAGGGGCAGTCGCTGTTGCGAGCAGCCGACAAGGCCGCCCAGCAAGGGCAGAGACAGTAATCCGCCCATACCTCCTTTCAGAATACTTCTACGATCAATAGCTTTCATATTGCTTACACTTCAGAGAGAACGCCGGTGCTGTTGCCAAAGCTTTCCTGCCCAATGCCGAGTTTGTCCAGGATCGTCAAATGCACATTGGCCAGTGGTGTGCGCTCGGGCAAGAGCAAATTCTTGCCGCCGACATGCTTGCCGTTCGCGCCGCCCACCAGAATCTCCGGCAAGGGATAGTTGTCGTGCTGGTTGCTGTTGCCCATGTTCGAGCCATAGAGGAACAACGAGTGGTCGAGAATGCTGCCATCGCCATCTGGGCTATCGGCCAGCTTCTGCAGGAAACCTGCAAATTTCTCCATGTGATAACGCTGAATGATGGTCAGCTTGCGAATCCGCTCGCGGTCATTGCTGTGATGGCTCACCGGGTGATACGAATCCGGCACACCGACATGGTTATAGGTGCGGTTGGTACCTTCGGCCACCATGACATACGTGGCGACGCGGGTCAGATCCGCTTGGTACGCCAGCGCGATCAGGTCGAACATCATCGTGACTTGTTTGTCGAAATCTTCCAATTCACCGACCGGTGCATCCGGCACACTAACGCCCTCAAGATCCCGGCTTCCAGCCATCTGCACGCGCCGTTCAATTTCACGCACGGTATCGAGATAGTCTGACAATGCGGCCTGATCGCCCGCGCCCAGCGTGGAACGCAGCGACTGGGTGCGTTCGGATATCATGTCAAGAATGCTCGCATTCTTGCTGATCAACGCGTCGCGTTCGGCCGCCGTGTCACCCTCGCCCATCAGCTGGATGAACACCTTGCGCGGGTTGTGTTCCATCGGCAACGGTGAGTTTGGGCTGGCATAGGACGTCGTGACTGCGTAGAAGCCGCCGTTGCCCGCCGCGACCTGAATCGTGGTCTCGGCGGCCAGCTCCAGTGAAGGCAGTGTGGTTTGTTGCCCCAGTTGCTGCGCGATCACCTGGTCGAGCGTGATAGCCATGCTGGCGTTCTTGGAGCCTGTGTCGGGGCGCACACACGACAGCCAGGTAGCCGGATTCAGCGTGTGCACAGAGCCGCCTGCTGCTGTGTTCTCGAGATTTTCGAAAGTGGTGACATAGCGCTTCAACCCTTCCAGCGGGTCAAGTATGTGACCCAGGGTGAAGTCGGCGCCCTTGCCACTGGAGGTCCAGGCATCAACCTCTTTGCCATACGGCGTGTTGTTCATGATGGCGCCATGCGGAAGATAGAAAAAGCCCGCGCGCGTTTTGGGTGCTGCTGCAGTCTGCGCAAGTGCAGTGCTGGCCGGCACCATGGCGTCGAGAAACGGCAGGCCCAGTGCCACCGCGCCACCGCGCAAGAGTGTGCGCCGGGACAAATGTTTCTTGGTGATGAACGTTGCCATTCTCTATCTCCCGGGATCAGATCCCATGTTTATTTTGCCGCCACAGCTTCCGCTTGCGCAGGTTCTTCGCCGCCCTGGCTGCGGAACGCGTCACTCTGGACAATGCCCGTAACAATGGCGGCAAAGGTGTAGTTATTGTCCGCTGCTGTGCGCACGATTTGCCGAACTTGCGGCATGTCGAAATATTCGATTTCACGATTGAGCGCATACATCATCAAGCGCCTGGTCACCGTTGTGGGGAACTGGTCAGGCCGACTCGTCAGATAACGGCGCAGGTCTTTCGGACCGTTCATGACGACTCCGCTCGACAGCGTGGTTGAGGCATCAATCGGTTCCTGTGCAGCCGCGTCGACATCGCGCCAGCGCCCGGTGACATCGAAATTTTCCAGCGCCAGGCCGGGTGGATCAATCAGACCATGACAGCCCTGACAAGTAGCGTTCTCGCGATGCTTCTCCAGGCGTGCGCGTACCGTGGTCGGCTTCTGGCCTTCCTGAATGGAAAGATCAGTCTCCACATTCGGTGGCGGCGGGGTGGGCGGAGTGCCCATGATACGGTCGAGCACCCAGGCGCCGCGCAACACAGGCGACGTGCGATCACCATATGACGTCCGCATCAGCACAGCGCCTTTGCCAAGCAAACCCCAACGATTTTCATCAGCGAGTTTCACTTCGCGGAATTGCGGGCCAAGCACACCGGCAATGCCGTATTGGCGCGCGAGTGCGTCGTTGACGAACGTGTAATCCGCATTCAGCAGGTCATGTACCGGGCGCTCTTCAAGCAGCACGCTGGCCAGAAACAGGCGTATTTCAGTTTCAAAATTGGTGCGCATCGCCACATTGAAGCCGGGGTCCAGCGGTTCGATTTGTTCAAGCTCGTCGAGGTTCAACCAGGCAAGGGCGAAATTGTCGACCAGCGCCAGCGCGCGCGGATCCTCCAACATGCGCACCACTTGTTGTGCCAGAACGGCAGCATCAGTGAGCTTTGCTTCTGTGGCCAAGGTCAGCAACTCGGCATCAGGGCCCTGGCTCCAGAGGAAGAAGGACAGACGTGAAGCCAGTTCCAGATCATTCAGTGGACGCGCCCCCTCAGGTTCCGGTGCCGCTTGAATGGCGCGATAAAGAAAGTCGGGGCTGGACAGAACGGCCGTGACCAGTTCGCTCACTCCAGCGTCGAAACCACCCTCTTCTGCCCGACCTGCTTCATAGAACCCCATCAACAAGTTCATGTCTTCCTCAGTGACGGGCCGGCGAAATGCCCGAGTTGCCAGATTCTGCGCGATGGTCTCAGCACAGGTTCGTTCTTCGGCAGCCTCAGCGGGCTGGCAGACAAAAATTCTGGAACGGCTGTCACTCATCGACAGACCCTGCGGCGAGAACGGGCCGGCTACTTGCATACCACCTTTGATAACCGGCATGTCAGAGATCCTGCCACCGCCGGCAGTATCGTTGCTCATGGCCCAGGAACGTTCGATGTAGGTGGCGACGATTTGGTGTCTGCCCGCCTTGACCGGCACCTGAAAGGTCATCTTGGCAACGATGGCTTCACGGCCCTCTTGAGCCAACCGGTCAGTCAGTGCGAGATCCTCAGGCCCACCAACTTCCCGACGCGCGACTTCAACACCATCAACCAAAATGACCATCGTGGCCTCGGTCAGCATGCCAAATGGATACAGGCCGGCGTTGAGGTTGTCAGCATCCAGAAAATCGAGGCGATACTCGCCATCAGCCGGGAACACGTGCGTGAAACTCATGCCACCGCGTGTGCCAAGGGGAAAGCCGTCTTTATGACTGTTTTGGGCAGGGTTGCCCCCCGGCCCTCCCTGCGTCGAGCCGCTTGCCGGGTAAAAGGTGTTGGCCAATTTCGGCACGGGTTCGCCGACAGCCTTGCGCGCAGCGCTGCGCGCAGCGGACAAATATTGCTCCATGAAGGACGGTGAAATGCCGAGAGCGCCGGCAATATTGTTGAAGCCTTCGACCTCGATATCCGCAGGCAGCGCTTGCGCGGGATCGATCTCCACGCCGATAAGTGTTTTCACGGATGCGGCAAATTCGGTACGGTTCAAACGCTGGATCGGGACGTGACCGATACGCTGGTTCTCGGCGGCGGCATCGATGGTCGCCTCAAGATGGGTGACTACCGCATCGATATCATCCTGATCAGGCTGGTCTTGCCCGGCGGGCGGCATGAGCCGACCGCGCAGCTTGCCGATGGCGGCCTCCCACACTTCCGCGTCTCCGCCAACATGGCCCAAGTCCAACCCTTCGAAATCGAGTCCGCCGGAGTAGTCCTCAAGATTGTGGCACTCCACGCAGTAGGTCTGGACCAGATTGTTCAAAGCGTCGCTGGTGCCTGCCGCCGTTGGCGCTTCAGCAGGCTGGCCATAGGCGGCTTGCGCCACAAGTAGAAACAAGACGAGCGGCGAGCAAACCCCGGTCAGCTTCAAGGCACATCCTGACAATGCTTTTTTCGCGCGCATACACTTCCCGTCTTGGTCTTCTTTGCAGGATAAATGACCATCACTGGTGCGTCCATGCCGCCATGCAGAATCCGGCCATTCCAGCGACTTTACACGGGCGTTACTGCTCGATCTTTCTTATTTCTGCCACAGTTGAACACGGTTTGGACAGTAGGCTGTTCAGCCGTTGTAGGCGCGGGCAGCAGCGGTAATGGCGCGCACCATGTCGCGTTCTTCGGGTGCCAAGCTCGGGTTCCAGAGGTCGAAAATCAACACAACCCGCAATTCGTCGCTGTCATTGATGGCCTCATGCTCAATGGTGTCGTCAAAAATCAACACTTCGCCAACCTTCCATTCGCGCCATTCGTAACCGACGCGGTACTTGCACTTGTCCGGTACGATGAGAGGCAAGTGGGCGACCAGGCGCGCGTTGGTCTCGCCGTTATGCGGTGGGATTCGCGACTTCGGTGCGAGCGCGGAAAACATTGCGTTGGGGCACAGCCCTTCTATGTGCACAAGCGGCAGCGCCGCGATGGCTTTTGCAGTCTCCGGGCAACGCTCTATGTTGGCTGCGTCAGGCAGCCCACCGGCCCAGAGCTTCAGCACACTCCAGCGCAACGAATGGTTGAGCTCCTGCCACTGATTGACCGGGGCGCCGGCTTCGTAGGTGATGTAGGGACTGAATTTGTCCCGGTCAGCTTCAAGCGCATGCAGTAGTTCAGCACGGATGACTTCGGTCTTTTCCTCAATGGCAGCGAGCCAGGGAAAATTCCGCCGGTCATGAAAGGGAATCGGCGGCAGGCGCGGAATATGCAGCTGATTGCAGTTTTGCTGATACGGCTGCGTCCTGCCCGCCATGATCGACGCCGCTTCTCGCCAGCGACCTGCAGTTGCAACTGGCAGTTTCGCCTGTACTTCCCCGAGCGACGCTTCAAGGTACTTGCTGTAATCGGCCTGAAAGCTCTCTACTTCCCGTTGCGCGTGCGCAAGTGCCGGCTTCAGGTTGGCGGGCCAGTGTGCAGGCGGCGGCGCTACCTTGAGTGCGTTTGTATACATCTGCGCTGCGGCGGCACGGCTGGCGTTGCGACCGAGCCAGCCCGCCTTGGCGATCAAGCCTGGCAGAAAATAGGGATCCAGAACAAGCGAGGCCTGGATTGCTTCGAACTCTCCTTCAGCATCGTTGAGCTGCCGGCAGGCAGCGGCCAAGTTCATCAGTAAAGGCATGTCCGTGGGCGTCACTTCACGTGCAGCGCGCAACAGAGCAAGTGCGCTCTTGGCATCGCCGCGATGCAGGGCATGAAACCCCAGACTGAAGAGCGCCTTCGGATGGCGCGGTTCCAGACGCCTGACTTCGCTCCACAACCGTTCGGCCTCATCGAAGCGGCCAGCGTTTGCCGCATCGTTGGCGGCTTGCACGAGTTGCGGGATCGTAGTGGTCATGGGTTCTCCAACTGGCTACAACCTGATGGGGGCATAATACCTGATAAGGCACTCCTCAAAACTGTGCATCAGGCACCCCAGCGCACCAAATAAAACCAATACCCATTCATGAAAAAGCCCTGCCAAACTTCTGGCAGGGCTTTGGTATTGCGGTTGCCGATTCCTGCGTGAACAGAAACCGGACGTTCTTACAGGGTTACACGGAAACCCACGCTGTAGATACGACCCATGGTGTCGTAGTTACTCGGGAACGTGTTGCCGCTGTTGGACGAAGTATCACCCACTTCGTTGCCCAGCACCGGCGGGTCCTTGTCCGTCAGGTTTTGGATGCCAGCTGACAATCTGATGCGGTCATCCCACAGGTTGTAGCTCGCCGCCAGATCCAAATAGTTGTAGTCGCCTATGTTACGGAACGCGGCGAAAGTAGCAGCCTGTTCAGGCAGCTCCTTGTCGACGGAGTCGATGTGACGCCACTGCAGATTGACGGACAGGTCTTGCCAGTTCCAGGTAGTGCCCTGCACCCAACGCAAATCGGAGATCGGATCGCAGCTGGTGCCGTAGAAGCCCTTGCAATCAATCAACGGCACAGTCGGGCTGCTCAGCGACTCCTGAGTCAGGTACTTGTTGATGCTGGCATAGAACTGCAGATCACCAAGTGCGGCCAGATCGAAGCCGAAATTGAGGCCGACTTCCACCCCTTCAGCTTTGGCAAAGGACAGGTTGGTCGTATACAGCTCAACCCCTGCCGTATCATCCTGCAGATCGCCGTTCACACGCCGAATCTGTTTGCAGGCAGCGAGATCACCCAGTGTATAGCAGGAGTCCAGAATTTCCTGCGCGGAGAACTCTCCAATCACATCATTGACAGTAATGTCGTAGTAATCGACCGACAACTCAAAATTGGTCAGCGCGGCAAAGTCCGGGGTCCACACAAAACCAATGGTGCTGGTATCAGCCTGTTCGGCACCAGGTTTTCTGAGAGGATTGCTGCCATTGAAGGTCTGGATCTGGCCCGAAATAATGTCAGCCACCGTGCCTACATGTTGGGGCAACATGCCGCTGGCTATGCAAAGTGGGCGCAGCGTGGCATTGATGTTGGCGACGTTGGCGACCGAGCAGGGATCCTTGGTCGCGTTGTCGAGTCCGCGGGTGACAGGTGCAAACAGCTCGCCTACGTTGGGGGCACGGGTCGCTTCCTGCTCCATCACACGAACCAGCAACTGGTCGTTGATTTTCCAGTTCAGACCTACCTTCCAAGTGTCCACGTTGCCTACGGTGTCGAAGTCGGAGGCACGATAGCCAAACTCAAAGTTCAGAGCCTCCACGTATTCACGCTCTTCCATGAGGGGCATCACACCCTCAACAAAGAGTTCAGCAACGGCGAAGCCACCTGAGATGGGCAGCAGGTTGCCGCCAGCACCACCCTGACAACTGGCTGGAGCCAGTTTCAGACACTCGTCAGGGTTGGTTGAACCTTCTTCTTCACGCTTCTCGTAGCCCAGACTCATTGCCAAGGGGCTGCTGGCCCAAGGGAGCTGGATGGCAGCCACCGGGCCGTCAACTATGGCTTGGATAATGCTCTGCTCATATTTCAGTTGCAGCAGGGCGATGGCTTGCGAGTAACCTGCCATGGCAGGAGTGATGGTACCGAAACCACCAAACAAGTTGATAGGTACGCAGGAGGAATCCCCGTTTTCACAGGTCTTGCCATCGCGAGTCATCAGCGCATTCTGAATGTTGGTCAGATTGGTATACCCGGCACGGATAGAGGTGCGGTTGGTTTCACCGTACTGATAGGACAAATCGTAGTTCCAGTCAGCGACCAATGCGCCATTGACGCCACCCAACAAACTGAACATATCGGCATCGAAAGCTTCGCTACGGGCACCAAGCTCTGTGGTACGACGCCGCAGGCGCATACGCAGGATGTCTGCGTCATCAACCACGTTGTTGTTGTTCAGGTCCTGCCAGTTGGTGCCTTTGGTGAGCACACCGGTGCCAAGCCGCTGGTTGGCTACTGACAATACTTCGGCTTTGGAGGCCGCCGTCCACAGCGGGTTGTACATCGGTACGTTGAAGGCGGTACCGAAGGTTCCGGACGGAGCGACTTGTTGGACCACCGTGGTGTTGGTGAAACTGACCTGGCCGTACGCGTTCACGTTCTCGTTGTACTCATAGTTGCCAATGAGCAAAGCGTTGTAACGTTCATTCGGGGTCTGGTAGTAGTTGTACGGGTTGAAGTTGAACACGCTGCAACCGCCGCGGGCGCCGAGACCGGTGCCGGCGTTGCCGGTATAGAGTGTACCGTTGTTCAGGAACTGACCAACGCTGCCACCCGCAGAGAGTTCAACACGGGTCGGGATAGCGGTGGTGGAACCACCGGAAGCCACGCTGTCAGGACCGTCGCAACCGGCAATTGAAGAGGCCGCAGGGCCCAAATTATTCTGGAACGCGGTGTAGTTGGCGCCAGAGGCGGTGTCAATACCAAGGGTCCCCAGGAAGCGCTGACCCAGCAGCACCGCTTCGCGTTGGGACCAGCTCACGTTGAAGGCAATGTTGCCACGATCATCGGCCAGTGAAGAGCCCACGGTCAGCGACACACTGTCGGTCTGGCCATCGTTTTCATCAGTCATGGACGAGCTGGTCTGCAGATCAATGCCCTGGAAATTATTCTTCAGAACAACGTTCACAGCGCCGGCGATGGCATCAGAACCATATACAGCTGAGGCACCCCCTGTAACTACATCGACCCGTTCAACAAGGGCAAGCGGAATGCTGGAAGTATCTACCAGTACCGTGCCGAGCGAGTTGATGAACGGTGTTATGCGGCGGCCATTTAACAAGGCCAGGTTGCGCTGCTGCCCCAGACCGCGCAGGTCTATGGTGGCGGCGCCGTTGGTACCGTTGTTGACGTTTTCGCCGTCACCCGGAATGGAGAAGGGCATGAGGCGGATGACTTTTTCAAGGGCAACTTCCTGTTGCAGTTCAATGAGCTCTACGCCGATCGTGTTGATGGGACTGGAGGACTCAAGACCCGGGCGACGAATGCGCGACCCGGTGACGACCACTTCTTCCAACGGTTCTGCTTCTTGGGCAAGTAGAGGGTTCGTGACCCCCATTGAACCAGCTGATGCCAGTGCTGCAAACGCCAGTTTCCACGCTGCAGTTTTCTTGTTTAGTTTAAACATGCGGTTTCTCCTGAAAGTGTGAATGATCGTGAAAGACTAATTTTTTAATCTTGCAGAGCCAATACCCTCATAAATCCACAACGCGATAAACATCTCCTTGCCCTTGGCCGCCGCACAGCAGCCTGTACTACCCCCATACAGTGGTTTATCGAAACTTGATCCAAACTTGATCAAGACCTCATCCTACCGGACGAACCGGATGGCTGGATAGTGATGCATTAACTCCAGCCCACACCCTTACATCCCTGACGCACCTTTCATGCCAGAATTGCCCATATCGCGAAAAATCAGTGGAAATGCCAACGCCCTGTGGGGGCCAGAAGCTAAGGGCCGCTAGACCCGGAGAGCATGAGTTCGCCAGTTGAGACCATCAGGATAGTGCGCGCGTTCGCGAGATTACTGCCATCCCTTGCAAGACTTCCTTCAACGGTAATGAGGTCGTCAGTTTTCAGGGAGTCACGCTTCCAGCCCAGGCGGAGCAAGGAATTCGGGCCGCCCATTTCGAGTGCCCAGTTCACTACGGCTCCTGTCGTCGCGTCCGTCACATCGATGTAGATAAAGATATGCGGGTTGGTCCACTCAACTTCCGTGACCTTGCCGGTTAACGTCACCGCTTTGTCCACATCGTATTGTGCGGGGAACGAGTGATGTGCTGCAGCAGGCAGCGCGGCTACCAGCGTGCTCGCGAGCAACGCCAGCAGCGTGGTTCTGATGATGGTCTTCATGGACTAGCGCTCCAGTTTCATGCGTTCGACGAATTGTTCATTTTCCAAACAGACTTCATCAATCAACTCTGCGTCGACCACGATGCGCTCCCTGAGTGTTACCGTCCACGGCTGCGTATACGCCTCCGGATCATCCACGGTAACCGTGATGTCGAGGTGGCCGAAGTCCGGGCGGCTGATTTCTTCCCGCACTTTTGCGGTCTCTGTCAGCTCGCTGCCATTCCAATCAATCCAGGTACCGTTTCTTACACCGATGGTATCAATCACCAACGTATCGCCCACCCACTGCGCCGACGAATATCCCTGCCACGATGGTGAAGGATCATCCGGCAAGGGTCGCGCGTCAGTGAACACTTGGCGGTACCCAGCGTTCATTTCATTGAGCACCACCAGAATGTCGGGGGTGTGAACAAACTTGAGCAGATGCGGCAGGCCATAGGCGCGTAGAAAGTTATCGGGAAGACACCGGATATGGGGGTCGTCGATTGCCAGGTTGGTGGTACGCTCTTCCACAATGGGAACGAGCCAGGGTTGATAGGGCAAGCCGTCCGGCATGTCGACGCCCAGGTTCTCCATGTGGCGCGACGTTGAGATGCCCTCAACACCGCTGGGAGACTCCTCCCCCACCGGCGTACGATCTGAGATCCAGATACCGGAAAGATCAGGCTTTCCATCTGGCAGCCGTGGAGTGGGTGCCGCCATGTCTACTTTGCCAGCGACTCTTGGCACTCCCGCTGTCGGCACATTCAGCCACTGGGCCGACAACGGAGACACAACAAGGGATGAACCCAGAATGACAACAACAACAAAACGAAGAGGACGAATAAATGCCACTTTTTACTTTCCTGATTAGTGAACCTTCCTTGATTATCAAAGTAGCAGAGTTCCACCCTTTGTACAGCCACTGCTTGTTTTGATTTTGGTCATTCACGGGAGTAGGCTCAACCAACAATAAAGCAACAACCAGGGGCGGCTCAGGGGAAATCAATTGCCACGATCGTCAACTTTTTTGGGGAAGGGAAAGCGTATGAAGAAGCAGGCTCTGGGTTATGTTCTTTTGTGCTGCTCGTTGGCCAGCAGCGCTTTGCAGGCGCATCATTCGCTGGCCGGCGTGTATGAAGTTAAACAGGAAGCACAAGTGACGGGTGTGTTGACCAAGGTGGCCTTCACCAATCCGCATGGTGCCATGCACCTCGCTGTTACCGCACCAGATGGTTCAATCACTGAATGGGTTATGACAACGGGTTCGGCCAACGTATTGGCAAACCTCGGCTTTGGCGCATCTGGCGCCAACAATGTTGAAGCCGGTGACACCGTTACCATCTCTTACTTTCCCGCCCGCAATGGCAAGCCGCTCGGTTTTATGCGGACCATTACTTTGCCTGATGAGCGCCAGATTCAGTTTGAGCCACTCTAATAACAATACAGGTTGCCACCATGACCAAACAAATCCGGAAAGCAGTTCCTGCCAACGTGTTTTGCACACTCCTGCTGCTTGGCGCGCCATTGCTTGCCAGCGCTCAATTCAACACCACTCCTCCCGCCTACACCCCCGCCCCCGATGCCAAGGATCTGAAAGCAGTACTTTTCAACTGGACCTGGAACATGGGCATGTTGCGGGGAATCGATGAGCACGAACTGATTGCCACACTGGAATACCAGGGTAGCGGAACCATTCAGATAGGTGAGCAAGCCTGCACCTTGACCAACTATCGCGTGAGCACCAATTACCAGACGCCGGGGCAGCGCACTCAATACACGTGCACGTTGCCCGACGGCCAAGCGCTGTCTGACATTGAAGTGGTCAGTTGGCAGTATGCCTGGAACGAAAATATTGCCGGTGCCGAGTTGGTTTCCGGCGCAGGGCAAGCGACGGCAACGCCGAACGCCGTGCAGGAGCGACTTATCCGCCTGTGGGCAAGTCCGCAAGCTGCGCCCAAGGCCGCACTGGCCGGCGCCAACCAACCAGACCCCGGCCGCCTTCCTGACACCGGTCTTGCTACGACTGGCGCGACCTCGGTGTCCTGGGAGAATAACAAACCGGTGGTGAGCTTTCCGATTCCCGGGGTTCCGGGTGCAACTGCAGTTGCCACCCTCAATGAAAGGTACATGGCAGAGCGGGTCGTGGTCACTCTGGGAGCAACCACGACTGAATTCACCTACAGTGACTATCAGGACTGGAACAATCCACTCAACCTGGTTGAGGTGCTGTACGCCGGCAAGATGACTGAGCGCCGCAATGGTGCGCTCATGCGTGACTTGACCACTATCGAGACTGAGACCGGCAGTGTGTATGTGGTGCTGCCCGTACCGGCCAGCGTGCAAAGTGCAATGACGCCTGCGGTAAGGTCCGAACCTCCGCGGGTTGTTGCGCCCGATGTGGCAGCCACAACCGTGCAGGATCAAACCACGCCACGCCTCGCCAACGAAAAGCCCGACATGACGGGTAACTGGACCAGCAGTGCCATGAACTTTCGCTACGGATTTCGCCGCTGCGGGCCTTCACAAGTCGATTGTTCCACAACCTGGAACCAGACCATCGATTTTGAATTCGAAGCGCCTTCGCGGTACGGACCCAACCGCCCCCTGTACAAACCCGAGTATTGGGACAAGGTGCAGGAACTGGACATGTGGACCAACCGCGAAGATCCCGTCATGACCTGCCAGCCGCTGGGGATTCCCCGGCAGGGCGCTCCGCGGCGCATCATTCAGAGTGCAAACGATATTGTCTTTTTCTACGGCCAATACGCAGACGGCGGTGGCGGCTACGGCGAATACCGCATCATCCCAACCGATGGCCGTGAGCACGACGCCAATCAGTCACTGGAAACCAAGTACATGGGCTATACCGTGGGCCATTGGGAAGAAGACACCTTGGTACTCGAATCCATTTCGTTCAACGATCAAACCTGGCTTGCGCGTGGCGGCTTCTTTCATTCCGGCCAGATGCGCATCGAGGAACGCTTCACGCGTCAAGGCAACGAGATACTCTATGAAGTCACTGTGGAGGATCCAGAAGTGCTGGTGGAACCCTGGGTCATGTCACCACGCATCATGCGCATGAATGCCAACCCTGAAGCAGGCCTGCTTCCGGAGCGCGGGAACTGTGAAGTATACGAACTGGAAGACATCACTTCACAGATTCGGCACTAGCGGAAATACCTGTACCAGCGAAGATTCTCGCTCAATGCCTGTTTCCTCTTCCTATCCTTGATAGCGTGCACGACGTCGTTCGCAAAGAATTGCAAATTGCGATTCTCATGCCTACCGTGAAAATTCCAAAAAAATATAGCTGGACTCTGTAATAGCGCGGGGATACTTTTCGATTGCTGAATGAAATTTCGGCTGCTGAAGTCATTCAAAATGTGGCGGCCGGCACCCATCAGCGCAACATCTTCATGCCAATTACCGGAAAGTACTTGGCTGACCATGCTCACATAATACTAATAAAAGGAGTGGGAATATGTTTCTGAAATACACAAAAGGGCGCGGGAAAACCAACTCCGCTTGTCGTAGCAAGTCGCTTGCACTGTCGATTGCAGCGATCACATCTACCATGGCCTTCAGCTCTGCAGGCTATGCGCAAAATGCCGATGACGAGCTCGAGGAAATCACTGTTACCGGTTCGCGCATTCGCATGACTGACGGCATGGCGGAACCTACACCGGTGACAGTCGTAACTGTCAGTGAGTTGAACAATTTCGACCCGGGCGGTACGGTGGCCGAACAACTGGACTCACTACCCCAGTTTTTCCGCACCCAAACCGCCCAGCGCAGCTCCGGGTCTCTTGCATTTACCGTGGGTAGTTTCCTGGACATGCGTGCCCTGGGCAGCCAACGTACGCTGGTACTGCTGGATGGCGCCCGCATGGCACCCGGTGATAAACGTGGCCCGGTGAATGTCGATACCTTTCCGACCGCCCTGGTCCGCAGCGTTGACGTGGTGACCGGAGGGGCTTCCGCAGCCTATGGCGCCGACGCGCTGGGCGGTGTCACGAACTTCGTCATTGACCGTGAATTCGATGGAGTTAAATTCAGCTCAGGTACCGGTATATCGGAGTACGGTGACGGCTTTCGCGTCAACGCCAGCATTGCCGGTGGCTTCGACATAGGCGACCGCTTGCATGTCATCGGTTCTTTCGAGGCGCGCCAGATCGACCAGATCGTCCGCGATACCGAGGATCTGGATTCCAGCTGGTACCAGCGCTGGGGCTGGGTGAAAAACCCGGCCTGGATCTCCGCCACCGCCACGCCCAACGTGCCGCAGCGCCTGACCCTGCCCAACGTAGCACAGACCGATCGCCATCCCTACGGCATGATCACCGGGACCAATACCGTGCTCGATGGCATGGTGTTCAATCGTGAAGGGACTGCGGTAGTACCGTTCCGGGATGGCACGGTCACGTCCAAAGCCGGCGTTGGAACAACCCGCACCACCTCCGGTGGCCCGGAAGCCGATCTCGCGTACAAGGCCAATGAGGGGCCGGGGCAGGGTTCGGAAGTGGTGGGTCGCTCGCTGTTCCTGGCGGGTAACTACCAGTTCACCGATAACCTGTCCGGTTATGCGCAGGTAGTCGCCGGCCGTTCGGAATCCAATGCCGACAATACGCGCGGGAGCGTTACCGGTATTACCATGACCTCCATCTGGGCGCCGCGCATCGCCATCGACAATGTCTTCGTGCCCGCTTACGTCCGTAACACGCTCGCAGCTGCCGGCAAGACCGAGTTCACCCTGAGCCGCGAGGGTGCCTTCAAGGACGTGCCTGAGATAGGCATTGATTCACGTGATCGAAATACCTTCAACACCCAGACTTATACGGTCGGTTTCGACTATGACTTGCCGAACGAATGGAATGTTTCGGGCAGCTATTCTTCGGGTGAAACCGAACGCTTGACGCATACCTACGACATGAATCGTATCGACCGCATGGCACTTGGCATGGATGCGGTGGTGCATCCGACCACGGGCGCGACCGTTTGCAGGGTCAACCTGCCACAGTACTCACCGACGGTGGCGCAACTGAACGCAGCAGGTTTGGCCAGCGGCTTGTACGATGACCGCACCGACAATGATCCCGTACGGCAACGCCTGGCCTCTCCGGTCGGTCTCGACAACACGATTGGGGGCTGTATCCCCTACAACGTCATGGGCTACGGCAATATCAGTGCGGATGCGATCGAGTACGTCGGCACGCTGAAAAAGTCGGTCGGTATCGTCGAACAGGATTTTGCCGAAGTCGTGACCACCGGCGATCTGTACGAAGGCTGGGGCTATGGTCCCATCTCGATGGCAGCAGGCCTCACGTGGCGCGAATCTGCCTTTTCCGATGAAGCTTTCCCGGTCGGCGTCGATGCCTTGGGACCGCCTCTCAACGTGCCGGCGCTCGGCATCCGCGGCATCGCCCCGGGTTACACCGGTGGCAGCCCCAACCTGCATAAATTCTCCACGGTTCCGAAAATCAGTGGGGAATATAACGTGTGGGAATGGTTCAGCGAGTTGCAGATACCGCTCTGGGAATCGGGCTCCGGTAACCAAAGGGTCGGTAGCTCCCTCGCCTACCGTCAGTCGGACTACAACCTGAGCGGCAAGGTCGAGTCATGGAAAGCAGGCCTCGACTTCCAGGCGCTCGAGGGCCTGCGTTTGCGCGCAACCAAGTCGCAGGACGTCCGCGAGGCCACCTTCGCCGAGCGCTTCGATGCGCAGGGGGGCGGCGCCAACGTTCTGGATCGGACACGCAACAGTGAGAGCGTTTCGATCACGGTGGTGGCATCCGGCAATCCCAACCTGGCGCCTGAAACGGCCGATACTACCGTCGTCGGCTTCGTATTCGAGCCGAGCTGGGATTGGGCCCAGGGCCTGTCAGTATCAACTGACTGGTATGAGGTGGACATCGCGGATGCCATTTCGCAAATTACCCAGCAGGACGTGGTCGACCGCTGCTTTGCCGGAGACACGGCGCAGTGTACGAACATCGAACGGGATCCTGCCACCGGCACCATCACGCGTGTCTTCCGGCGCTTTTTCAACCAGGCCCGGGCCAACGTCGAGGGCGTCGACTTCGAGATCGGTTATCGTACCGAG
>CAMDML010000030.1 GCA_945902215.1 Klebsiella pneumoniae
CAAAGGAAAAGGATCAGGCCCCACACTGCTGCTACCTGCACAATACTAACGAAAACGGCGGCACCGCCAATATCCTTGGCGCGCCCGGCCATTGGGTGAGCCTCCAGCGAAGTATGATCCACCGCGGCCTCAACCGCAGAGTTGAGCAATTCCACAATGAATACCTGAACAACAACCGCAACCAGCAGCACTTTCTCGACGGGATTGGCACCGAGATACAGCCCGAGCGGAATCATCACCACCATCAATGCTGCTTCCTGCCGTATGGCTGCCTCATGGGTAAAGGCCAGCTTCAATCCGGATAGGGCATATTTGGTGGCGTTGAGCAGGCGCTTCAGCCCGCTTTTGCTTTTGAATGAACTTTCTTGCATAAACACCCGCTCGTTAAAAATCCTGCGTGACTAAAACTCGTATTCTAGCTGGAAGCGCCAGCTTTGATCGGCGCTGTTGTTGTCGAGACCGAAAATCAGTCCCGCTTGCCAGTGCACACTCTTGCGGAGGCCGGCAACGATGGTGCCCTGCACTGAAGGACCGATGCCCCGGGTGTTTTGGCCGGCGTAGAATTCAATGGCCGGTTCCAGCAGGCGTGAATAGCGATAACGTGCCTGCAGCGCCAGCATGGTCTCCACTTCGGAATTAATGTCATCGCCCCATTCGTTGATGAACTTGGCGTTGGCGGTGCCACTCCATTTTCCCCATTCCTTTTCCGCGAGCAGTCCGAGGGCAAACTCCTCGGCATCAATTCTGCGCTCGTGCTCATACTCAACCAACAAACCCCAATCAACGCCATATTCGCCCTGCTCAGTGAGCTGCCATTTTAACTCGGCTTCCACGGCCTCGACGCTGACGGTACCGCCGCGGGATTTGCTGCCGATCATGACTGCTTCGGCGAACATGCGTGAACCAAGCGTGGTACCCAGCGAGAGCTTGTGGATCTGGGCCTGCGTGCTGATCGCGTGCTGCTCCTCCTGCACGAGCACACGATACTCAAGCTCATGCTCAAGCGCATCTACATAGGGATGATAGATCTTGTCGATGACCACGCCGTCAGCCCGGGCAAGGGATGCCGCCAGCAAAGTACTCACCATGACAAGATACAAGGGCAACTGCTTCATGCAGATTTCACCGCGCGGACAAACCAGGCGCTGCGGAACAAGGGGCTGCAGGCAACAAGGACTACCGCCGCCAGATAGGCGCCCACCTGCAGCAGCGATGGATTGGCATCGTAACCAACCAATGCATATAGCAATTGGCCTGTGATACTGAATTCAGTAATAAAGAAGGAACTATCCCACAACTCCGGCGTATAGGGCAGCCAGTCGGCCTGGTTGAGAAACTGGACAGCTTGCGAGGCCATGTTGCCTGAAAACAGGGCGAGCAGCAGCGTGGCGATACGGAAAGTCCACTGCTGCGGCAGAGCGCCCAGTGCATAGAACAGCACGAGACCACTGCTGATCCCGATACCTGCAGCCATCAGCGCACCCAGCATGACCGGGCTGAAATTTTCCCGCTGCCCGAGTATGCCCTCAACGTAGAGAAGAATTTCCGACCCCTCGCGGACGATCCCTATCGCCACCACCACGATCATGCAGGCCCGTGCCAGCGCCGTAAATTTACCTGGCGCACCGGTTAAAACCCGGGGATTGAGCAAATAGCAGAACAACAGCAGAAACCCGATGGTGGTGAACTGCAGCAAGGCATTTACTACTTCGTAACCCACATAGTCGAACCATTGGGATACTTCCGGCGCTACCCAGGCATAGTACCAGGCGCCTGCCAGACCAATGCCAATGGCACTGAGCACCCAGCGCAGCGCCACTTCAAAAGCGCCGGGTTGCAGTTTGCCGAGAATGGAGGTTAGTACCAGAAGCACACTGATCAATAGCGTCGCTTCAAGGATTTCCTGAAGGATAAGAATAACTGCGCTTAGGAGCATTGGGCTGCCTGCTCTTTCATGGTTCCCTTCATCGAACTACTACTCTGCCCTGGGCAGTTTTTGGATAGAACTCGCCGAAGAAAGGATAGTCTCCCGGCGGCAAGGGGCCGATAAAGATCACCGACTTCGATTTTCCCGGTATCACTTTTTCCCGGTTCAGTTCATAGCTTTCGAATTCTTCCGGGGTGTCATCCTGATTGTCGATCATCAGCCGTATTTTCACGCCCGCCGGGATTTCGAAGGTGGCGGGGAAAAACAGATGGCCACGGATGACCAGTTCCATTTCCGGCGCAGCTGCCTGTGCGCCAGGCACTGCCAGTAACATGAATGCCGACAGCAGCGCAGTTACAATCACGGGAGGAGCATTACTGCGCATCGTTCAACTCCGGAAAACAGACAGTAAACGCGGCACCATTGGCGAAACTGGAAGTGCCCACTGACACCAACGCCTGATGCAATTCGGCAACGTGCTGGACGATGGTCAATCCCAGACCACAACCGATGACACCGGTATTATCCACCGAACCTGCGCGGTAAAAGCGGTCGAATATCCTCACGCGCTCCCCTTCCGCAATCCCCGGACCGTTGTCTTCGACGATCAGACATACGCGTCCTTCACGTCGCTCCAGCCTGAGCAAAATACGCCCGCCAGCCTGGGTGTAGCGGCTGGCGTTTGTTAGCAGATTGGCGACCAGGGTTTCCAGTGCAAAGCGGTCGCCGTTGATAAAACAGGTATCGCCTTCGAGTTCCAGCGCCTGCTGTTTTTGTTCAACCAGCGGATACAACCTTGCGACACACTCCTGGGTAAGGGCGAGGAGATTGAGTTTGGTGCAGTTGGCCGCGAACTGGTCCGGAGTGGTCCGGTACAACGACAGCAACTGTTCAATCAGATGCTGCATGCGTTCTACGCCCTGCTGCAGTTGCTGAAAGGCTTCGCTGTGCGTGTCCACTTCCTGTGCCAGATTGTGCAACTGGACTTTTAATGCGCTGATCGGGGTGCGCAGCTCGTGTGCGGCATCGGCGGAAAAACGCTTCTCGCGTTCCAGTGCCAGCCCAAGGCGCTGGATGAAACTGTTGATCGATTGCACGACCTGGTCAAGTTCACGCGGCGTTTGCCGTGGCGGCAAGGGGCTCAGGTCCTGCACGCGCTTGTCACGCAGATCGGCAGACAACACTTGCAGCGGTTTAAGGCCGAAACCAATGATGAACCAGATCAACAGTCCAGCCACCGGAATGCCGAACAGGATCGGCGCAATCGATTCCAGCACGACATTCTCGGCCAGCACAAAGCGCAAGTCAGTGCGTTCCGCAACAATGATCCAGTGGCTGTTTTCTTCATCCAGGCGTGTGAACGTGCGCCATCGATAGCCGTCAAAGTTGGAAAAATCAAACCCGGAGACAAAGCTGTTCATCGGCTCCAGTGGTGCATGAAACGACGCGGCTAGCAAGGTAGTGTTGTCCCACACCTGAAAAGCCAGATTGTTGCCGAGGTGGAAGTCGCGGGTGATACGCGCCGTGTCCAGATTGGCAACCAGCTGCGAGAGGTCGAGCAATTGATTGTCGAACAGCGTCTCGGCTTCGAGCATGCTGGTCTGGTAGCCGCGCAGTGCGGCGACAAAATTGAACAAAATCAGGATCGCAACCGTACACGCGATCAGGAAGCGGCGGATCGATTTCACACATCCACCTTGTAGCCGACACCGCGAATGGTGCGGATAAAATCGTTGCCGACTTTTTTGCGTAGATGATGAATATGCACTTCCAGCGCGTTGCTGGCCACTTCCTCGCCCCAACTGTACAAACGTGATTCAAGCACAGGTCGGGTCTGCACCCGGCCGGCATTTTCCATCAGGGTTTTCAGCAACATGTATTCGCGCCGCGGCAGTTCGATGTCCGTGCCGTCTATCAGCACCTTTTGCCCGACGGTGTCGAGGCTGATATTGCGGATGACGATGCGGGCAGTTTTGACTTGCGCCAATCGTCGTTCAATCACACGTAAGCGGGCCAGCAGTTCAGTCATGTCAAAAGGTTTGGCGAGATAGTCATCGGCCCCGCTATCGAGGCCAAGCACCTTGTCATCAAGGCTGTCGCGCGCAGTGAGCAGCAACACGGGGAGTTCGCTGTGCTTCTTGCGGAGTTTCTTCAGTACTGTGAGACCGTCGATATCCGGCAGCCCGATATCGAGAATGACAAGATCAGGCGTTTCCGTGTCAATGACATGCAACGCAGCCTGCCCGGTTTCCACATGGTTGACCGCGAAGCCCTGAGCCTGCAGTGCTTTCTGCAGGCCAGTGGCGAGGGGGCGGTCATCTTCAACTAGCAGCAACTGCATGCGGTTCCTTCATGGGCTTATTTTCCAGCCAAAGTTTGCAACTTGGTGCTGATTTCCTGCTGGCGGCCACTGTCAGCCAACGCACGCCCGGGACGCGGCGCGGCGTGTTGCGCTGTTAGCAGGTGCTCGCGGGCTTCGGCGTATCTGTCTGCGGAAATCAGGTAGTCGGCATAGAAATAATTGCTATCAATGCCGGCGGGGTTTAGAGCCAGGGCCTGCAGCAGAAGTTCCTCGGCTTTCTCATCGTCGCCAAAGCCTATCGGCCAGCCGGGGACACTGTAATAGAGAGCACCAAGGCTTGTATAGGCCGAACCCTGCAATGCATCCGGTTTTAGTTTCAGCGCCTGCTCCAGATCAGCTTTGGATGCTTTCGCAAGTGACAGCGCGCCCAAACCGCCTTTGGCCCCGGCGTAGGTGGATTTGATGATGCCGCTCCAGATCAGCGCTTCAGCAGCTGCGGGATTGGCAGCGACTATTTTGTCGGCATCAGCCACCAGCTGCTCGAAGGCAGACAGTTGGGTATTACCTTCCAACTGGTAATTGACCTCGGCCCAGCGCTGCTGCAAATGCTGCACATCGCTGTTGATGTCGGCATGAACAGTGCTGGCCAACAGCATGACTACGGTGGTGGTGAACAATCTGGCAAACGACTTGCGGGATAATTTCATGGTGCTCTCCTATGCCTTGGCATGATGTTTGATGATCGACAACTTTTTCACGAGCGCGGAATGCACGATGGCTGGCAGCAGCGCATTCACCCGCACGAATAATTGTTCCGGCCAGCCGAGATAGCGCAGCCTTTGTTTGCTCTCCAGCAGCGCAACAATTTCCGCCGCAACGTGCGCTGGTGTATCGCTTTTGTTGCCGAGCGCAGCATTGAGCGCAGTCACTTTGGCGGAATTGAGCGGGGTTTCAGTGGCGCGCGGGGCGATATAGGCCACGCTGACATGGCTGTCGGCCAGCTCCCGTGCCAGTGCCTCACTGAAGGTCTTGAGCGCCGCCTTGCTTGCACAATAAGCAACGAAACCGGGATGACCAATGCTGCCGAAGATTGAACCCACGTTGAGTATGCGCGCCTCCGGACGCTCCCGCAGTTGCGGCAGCAAGAGCCGGGTCAGCAAGATGGGCGCCACCGTGTTGATTTGCAGGATGCGATTGATGACCGCTTCTGTCTGTGCTTCAAACAGGTTGAAATTGAGGATGCCTGCCAGATTGATGAGCGCGTCGATGCCGCCCGCAGCATGGCATGCATCCATAATCGCTTGACGGCCTTCCGGCACAGAGACATCGGCAACCACCATGACATGGTTGCCACCCAGCTCTTCCTGCAAGGTCGCCAGCAACCCGGGGTTCATGCAGTTAAGCACCAGCTTCGCGCCTTTGACGGCCAGCATGCGACTAACTTCGCTGCCGATGCCACCGGTAGCACCAGTGACAAGTATCGTTTTACCCGTTAACTGCATGAGCTTGCTCCTCAAACACGGGAATGCCGTGCGCGGTACTGATACTGCGGAAAATGTTGCCGTACAACTGGAAGAACATGTTGGCGGCATGGATGATCTGGTCCTGCTCCTTCTCATCGGTGATGCGGTTCATCAGGCCCTCAAAGAACTTGATATGGTCCTGATCGAGCGCACCGTGCGAGTACAGGTAGCTGAACGCCTTGCGCGGCAGGTTGAGGCGCTCACGAATGGCATCGGCCGCCTTTTCGGCAATGCTGATGCTGGTGCCTTCCAGTACATGCACCATGCCGAAAAAGCCAAGCGGATTGATGCGCGCCACCATGTCGTAGGCATAGGCCACCATCAGTTCAGTGCTGGCATGGGGCCGGCACACGCGCGCAGACTCCTTGTCGTAGCCGCATGCGGCGATGTCATTGAGAATCCATTCCTGGTGACCGGTTTCCTCTTCGATATATTCGCCAATCGCAACGCGCAACCACTCCTTCTCGTCGGGCAGGCGTGCACCGGTCGCCATCAACAGCGGCACCGTGTGCTTCACATGATGAAAAGCCTGTACCAGAAAACTGACATAGTGATCGAGCGTAATCTCACCACTGAAAACCTGGGCGATGATCGGCGCGGCCAGCAAATATTGGCGGCCACCGGCGGTATCACTATTGAGACGCTGATAAAAACTCACAGTACTGACTCCTGGGGTTCTTGCATTGTTTGCAGTGCCGGAGTTGCGCCATACAGCGCGTCTATCTCCGTCTGCCAAGCCTGTTCAATGCGTTTGCGGCGGGGCTTGCCGTTGGTCGTGATGAAATCGGTTTGTCCAGCGAGCGGCCGTGCCAGCCGCAGCCACTGCTTGACCTGCGCGTAATCCGGCAGGCGGGTATTGGCAGCGGCAATGGCGGCGGCGATAACGGTATCCGGCAGATCCGGCCGCGCCGGTGTCAGCAGTGCAACACAATGCGGACGCGCATCACCCAGCACCACAGCTTCACTTAGCACAGGGGATGCAAGCAGTTCGCTCTCCACCCATTCCGGCGAAATGTTGCGGCCGTAGCTGGAAATCAGCAGGTTTTTGCTGCGACCGGAGATATGCAGGAAACCGCTGTTGTCCAAAAAGCCGAGGTCGCCCGTGGCAATGCGTTTGCGGTACCAGCTGTCCGGCTCATCCACATAGCCCAGCATCGTGTTGCCGCTGACATGGATTTCGCCGTCTTCCAGACTGATACCAAGATGCGCCAACGGTTTGCCGCTGCTGCCGGGCTGGTCAGCCTGCGGCGTATTGAGACTCACGACGGATGCACACTCGGAAAGACCATAACCTTCATACACAGGCAGGCCAAGACGCCGCGCTTCGGTAATGAGTTCTGCAGAAACACGCGCACCCCCAACAGCAATGAACTGCAAAGGCGGTGCCTGCCAGCCCTGCTTGACTGCATGCACCAGTAACTGCAGCAGTTGCGGAATCAGGATCAAGGTATCGGGCTTGACCAAACTGATGGTTTGCAGAAATTTTTGCGAATCGCTCAGGCGGCTACCAACGAAACCGAGTTCAGCCATGCTGCGCAGAATCACTGTGCCGCCGGCCAGCAGCGGTGCGTACACCCCGGCGATGTTTTCGAGTAGCGTGCTGAGCGGCAGCACACACAGGTGGCGCGGCTGCTTCAACGCGACTACTTTAGCCAGAGCAGCAGCCTGCAGCAGTTGCTGCGCAGTGCTCAGACAAACTCCTTTGGGCGTACCCGTGGAACCAGAAGTAAACGTGACTTTGCCGGTGCTGTCTGGCAACAAGGGTTGCCTGGCAGCTGGTTGCAACAGCAGGTTCAGACCAAGGCCGGGCACTTCTGTTGCCTGCAGAAAATACGCGGCAAAGAGCGCGGGCTCTGACGTCAGCAGCGCATCGATGCCGCAGGTATGCAACAAATGCAGTGCCTGCATCTTGTTGAAGAACACCGGTAGCGGCACGCACAGAATGCCGGCTTGCTGGCACGCGAGATCGACCAGTATCCAAGCAATGCCATTGTCAGCGTGCAGGGCCAGACGTTTGATGTGATTGGCCTGCAAATGTTCTGCCAAGCCAGAGACTCTCTGGACGAGCTCAGCGCGCGTCAGGGTTATGCTGCTGTCCTGCAACACGGGATGATTGCCCACGCCTTGAATCAAAGGGGTCAGAGTAACTTGATCTGCGCTGAGCATGGATTGATCTACATGATTCGGAATCAAGTTACTCTGACCCCTTTGATTCTGATTCCTTTGATTCCAGCGCATCGACCAACAGGTTGATCTGGGAGCGATACAAGCGCAGCACCCTGCGCAACAATGGACGCTCACTGATCAATTGCATCGCGACATCCAGACTGCCGGCCATCACCTGCGGCGAGCTGTTGTAGTAGCGCCCCCACTCAGCCACAGCCGCTTCATCAAGATGCTGCGACGAGGCATCCGCCAGTTTAAGCAGCGGATAGCCCAGTTTGTCGAGGTTGTTGCGCAATCCCTTCGTGGCTGTGAAGGCAATCCACTTGTAACCGGCTTTGTGCAGTGCGGCTGTCATCACCAGGAACAGCAAGTGACTGGCGCCGCGCTGGCTGGCGGCCAGATTGCCGACTTCGACAATCATGCTGCGCGAAATAGGGTTGCCAGTAACGCTGCTTAACCGGACATCGACTGGCTGCTGCAGGTACTGTTCAAGAAACAGACCGCTACGCGTGGCGGGGCGCAGCCCGGCTACGGCGGAACAGTGGCCCAGGCAATGCATCGACATCAGCCAGGGCAAGAAGTGAGTGATGCGGGCCTGCCAGGCCGTCTGGAATTTTTCAGCAACCATCGCCTCTACTTCCTGGCGTTGCGCGTCATCCGGCCCGGCCAGTTCAAATACGGGAGCGGGGGTAAGCATGCGGCGCAGCAAGGTGTCGCGGTGGGTGGTTGGGTCTGCGTGGACAGCGGGAATCAGGGTAGTGCTCATGAAGGCTCCGACGGTTAACAATTAACCTGGACGCCAGCATAGTGAGGCTGTCTTAAGGGAGTCTTAAATGGTAATTAATGTTGCTTAGGGCGGGCTGCTAAACGGGTAGTTCAGGGTCAGATACAAACAGTCCGTCTGGGGGATGGTTTCCGGGTAGGGAGTTTCCAGAAAACCTATACTGGAATAGAGCTTACGTGCAGGTGTGTTGTAGTCAAGCACGAACAGGGAACAGCGTTTGGCGCCCAGTTCCTGCGTGCCTTTGGCCAGCAATTTCAGGATAAGTTCCCGACCCAGTCCCTCTCCCCGCCGGACAGGGTTCACGACCAGTCGGCCGAGATGGCACAACCCCAGCCGCTTGTAGTACTGGCCAAAGGCGAGCGGTGTATCGGCGGCATCCACAAGTATGAATGAAGCAAGTTCCTGGAGCTTCGATTCGCGGATGAAACGTTCGCGCTCAAACGGAAAATGGTTGGACGGACTCCACACCGCCACGGACGCCACATCAGGAAACCACGCCATCAGCGCGGTGATATGCGCATCTGAAGGAGTTGCCAGGAAAACCTTTGCATCACCCAAATCACTGTTCATAGGCCCACGCCAAAAGTGCATCGGCCAGTTCCTGCCCAGGGCCGGCGTCGGCTTGAGGATTGTTCAGCATGCTGACCACAACAAACTGCCGGCCGGAACGTGCATGCACGTAACCGGCAACAGAAGCCACGCCATCGAGCGATCCGGTTTTCACATGCATGCTGCCGCGGGTATCGCCATTGCCCAGGCGTGTGCGCATCGTACCGTCTTCGCCCGCGAGCGGCAGCGACGCCAGAAATTCCGGCATCGTGTTGATTACATAACCGTGCTGCAGGATGGCATTGAACAGGTTGGCGGTGATGCGCACGTCGCGCGACAGACCTGCGCCATTGGCCAGCACCAGATCCGTGTAGTCGATACCAAGACCGGCGAGATAATCTTCAACCGCACGCGCGCCACTCTCAACCGTGGCTGGGGCGCCGTATTTTTCCAGGGCGAGTGTCAGCAACAACTGGCGTGTCATCATGTTGTTGCTGTATTTGTTGATCGACTTGATGACATCCGACAGCGGCTCCGACTGCCACACCACGAGCGGCTCCTGTGCTTCCGGCGCAGTGCCCAAGCGCAAGGTTCCAGTGAATTCACCGCCGAGCTCTTGCCACAGCGTGCGAAACAGGCCGTAGGCATAGTTGGGCGCATCAAGCACCGCGCGCTGTAGCACGAATTCATCACATCGCGAGGGATAGCTGCCGGCAAAGATCACGCCGTTGGTATCAGCCGGGTCTTCACGAAAACTAACTCCACGCTGAAAACCTGCGCAGGCGGCGTTGTCCAGTTGCAGTTGATTGACGATAGTCAGGTTGGGCAATTCGGGATCGGCTTTGATCACCACATCGCGGCCGTTGCTGTGCGGGTAAAAAAAGAAATTCACGGTCTGGAAATTCACCATCAAGGGATATGGCAAGACGTTGTAGCTGCGGTTTGTCTCATCATCGATCAGGGGTTCCGTGCTCACGGAAGGGTCGAACAGTCCCGCGTCGATCACGAGGTCACCACTGATGCGTGCCACACCGCGGCGCTGCAGTGTCTTCAGCATGTTGCGGAAGTAGTCTTCTGTGAGGAAGGGATCACCGCCGCCTTTGATCAGCAGATCACCTTGCAGGGTGCCGTCGCTGATCGCACCCAACGCATGGATTTCGGTTTTCCAGTTGTAGGCGGGGCCAAGTACTTCCAGCGCGGCAAGCGTGGTCAGGGTTTTGATCGACGACGCGGGGTTGAATGGCTGGTCGGTATTGATGGCCAACAGCGGAGTGTCGGCGCCAATTTCCTGGACCAGGAGACTGTAGGAATGCGCGGGCAAGTTGTAGCCGGAAGTAATGACCCGCACGCCGGCGGGCAAGGTGGCAACATCCTGTGCAAGTGCTGCGGTGGACAGCACGATGCTGATGACGCTATGAAAGATTACGTTGAGAAAGCGCACGGGGCTGGCTCCGGATCTGGTGCGGCACAGGGTAAACAGGGGGCGCATGCGAAGCAAGGTACGGGGATGGGTTCTGGGGATTCTGGACACCCACTCGGGTTTTCTGTCTGCCTTGCTACAGCGAAAGGGCCGCCTTGGGGTGACGTTTTGCACCTCCGCTCAGGACCGCCCTACAGCGCACAACTCACCCTTGCCGGGACGCAACCCGGCAAAGTGCGCTTCCTTCGCTGGTCGGCCGCCAGGAGGGCGTAGCAAACTTACATCCCCGGCCAGGCCCTCCCAACTGAAGCTATGCACACACAGAAACCCGAGTGGGTATCCAGAACCGAATATTCCCATTCAAACTGAAAAAAAGGCAGGTAAGAAAACTCACGGAAAGCCATCTGCTAAATAGCCATCTGATAATTAGCAGTCTAGTTGACGTCTTCCAGATCCAGCGAGTGAGGCGGTGCGCAATCCAGTGCGGGCAACTGGCCGGACAAGCCCTCAGGCGCAGTGCCAGGATAGGTACGACTGAAGTCATAATCGCCGTACTCCCCAAGACTGAGAGAACCTCCAGCATTGGTAATGACGGTGGCACCATCCCAGGTTCCGGTATACAGCCTGTCACCCACAATGGCCGCACCATGATAGGCGCCGTCGATACCAATGCTGGCTATGGCAGTATCAATCCGGTACGTGTCTCTCTTCGCTGAGCCGACGCTCCCGACCACGGTGCGGAAGCAGCCACGCACCAAGTTCATCACAACGCTGTCGCGGGTGGCCGGGTTGGCATCGTAACTGTATTTCTCAAAGGTAAATTCAGTATCTGAACCCAGCGAAATATGCGCGTTGTCGCTCATCCTCACGCTGGCGAAGCCCTTGGTTCCCACAACTACGGTATCGCCGGCAAATAATTGACCACGCCGCTGCACACTGCGAGTCTCTCCGGAGGCGCTGCGCACTGCAACAGCCCCCATTGTCGTCACGAGCGTGCCGATTGATTCGGCGTTATTGGCAAACAAGGGAGCCGGCGCGAGCACACTTGTTACAAGAATGAGCAATGCTGTTCCCGAGTGTTTCCGCAACATGGGCACTTCCTTAGTTCGGTTTTGGTGCAGGCAGTGTGGCCCGGCACGCGCCTGCTTGGCGTGATTTGCCTCGCAAACCGGCACCCGTACAGATAACGCCTTGCAAATTTTGCGGCCTTGTTCCGCAGGGCGTCAAACCGGGGTGGTGGTGTGGTTTTAATTTTTTGCAATGTTGAAATGGTGTGAATGCTGGTGGGTTCTGGACACCCACTTTTGGTTTCGGTGCACGAGGCCGGGGCCGGTGGTGCATTGCTGGGATCGTAGATGCTCTGCTTCTGGCCACCCACTTTAGCTTTGGTGCACGAGGCCGGGACCGATGGTGCATTGCCGGGACCGTAGACGCACCTCCGTGTGCACTTCGACTCGGGCCATCCATGGCCCTCACACGTCCCTGCAACGCACCATCGGTCCCGGCCGCCCCAAGCATTAGTTCATGCGGGTGTCTGTTGAACTCATGTTTGACGAACAGTTGCACAGACATCCACAGAACACGCGCAAGATTCCGTAGAGGGCCGAGGCTGTGCTGGCTTTGGGGGGATTCAACGCGTTTTGCCGCGAGTAACTAAAAACCCGGGTTCAGGCGAGCGCTTTTTGCTCGGCTGAACGCCACGCAGCAAAGCGGAGTGGCTGACCTCCGGTGCTGGCGGCCTTCCGCCTGCGCCGGTGGGCACCGGGTTTTTCCCCTCGCGGCAAATCCGCCCTATCCCCCCAAAGCCAGCACAGCCTCGGCCCTCCCGCACTGAGGCCAAACGCAACAACCAATCCAGTGGATGTCCAGAACCACCACTACCCCTCCGAAGCAAACACAAACCAGCACGCGCTACCTTTTAAGTGCAAATTCCCCTTAGGAATTCCCCCGCACTCCCCTAAAATGGCCGAGTCTCGCCCCCCTTGTAGTAGCAAGCCATTGCCGTAGCAAATCATGACCAAAAACGTCATCCTCGAACTCACCCGCCTGCAGAAGGAAGTGCTGGATCTGGCCTCCCCTGCCGAGCAGGTGCGCAAGATCGTGGATTCCATTTCCGAGGTTGTGGGCACAGATGTGTGCACACTCTATCTCGTGGACAAAAACAGCGACATGGCGCTGATTGCCAGCCATGGTTTGGCGCAGACCGGCGCGGTTACGATACCGCAGGGACGTGGTCTCGTCGGCCTCGTGGCCACCTCCCGCCACTCGATCAACATCGCCAAAGCCATAGACCACCCCAATTTCTACTATGTCGAAGGCACGCAGGAAGAACGCTTCCAGAGTTTCTGCGGTATTCCGCTGGTACGCTACGGCAAAGTGATTGGGGTACTGGTAGTACAACGCGTTGAACCGGAAGCGCTGTCGGCCGACAGCGAAGCCTTCCTTATCACGTTGTCATCGCAACTCGCCCTGATCGTGGCCGACATGCCAGTGACGCTGCAAGGCGGGCTCAGCAACACGTATGTGCGCGGGGTCAAGGGCAGCTCGGGTATTGGCATCGGGTTGAGCGTGCTGTGCGACCATGGCGACTTGTATAGCGTGGCCGACGAACCCTGCCCCGACATCAACGCTGCGCTAAAGGAATGGCACAAACTGCTCGACACCGTGCAGCTCGAAATCAAACGGGAAGAAAGCACACTCAGCTCCCAGCTGACCGACAGCGTGTCCAGCATCTTCAGCACCTATTCGTCGCTGCTGACCGACGAGGCACTGATCCAGAAAGTAGAAGGCGAAATCCGCAACGGCAACTGGTTACCCGGCGCGTTGCGCAAGAGCATCCATTATTTCGCCGACCAGTTTGCGGCGATGGAAGACCCCTACCTGCGCGCGCGCCAGGAAGACATCCACCACTTGGGCAACAAACTGTTCAAGACGCTGCAAGGCATTAACAACTTGCAAATGCAGAATATCGCAGCACTGGACCAAGTGGTGTTGGTCGGCGACGAAATCAGCGTGTCCGATATCGCCGCAGTCCCCAGCGAAAAGCTGGTCGGCATCATCTGTTTCACCGGCTCCAGCCTGTCGCACACTGCCGTGCTGGCCAACGCACTCGGCGTGCCGGCGGTACTCGGCGTAGGTTCTTTGAAAAACCTGCGCAACCGCGAGCGCTTCATCGTTGACGGCAACAGCGGCCAGATCGTGCGCTATCCGAACGAAATGCTGTGCAATGAATTCCAGTGGCTGATCAATGAAGAGAAGCAACTGCTCAACAAATTGTCGACTCTGCGTGATGAGCCCGCGGTCACTCCTGACGGTTTCGATGTGCGGTTGTTCACCAACTCCGGCCTGCTTGCCGACTTGTCCCCGGGCCTTAAGCATGGCGCCGAAGGTATCGGTCTCTACCGCACCGAAATCCCTTTCATGGTACGCGACAGTTTTCCCTCTGAAGAAGAACAGATCGGTGTCTACGCCCAGGTTTTCAAGGCCTACGCAGGCAAGCCGGTGTACATGCGCACGCTCGATGTCGGCGGCGACAAACAACTGCCCTATTTCCCGATTACCGGTGAAGCCAACCCTGCGCTCGGCTGGCGCGGCATTCGCTTCACCCTCGACAACATTCAGTTGTTGATGACCCAGGTGCGCGCCATGTTGCGCGCAGCAGGTCTTGAAGAAAACCTGCACATCCTGCTGCCGATGGTCAGCTCGGCCGAGGAGCTCAACACGTTCAATCAGCTGCTAAACGAAGCGCTGCAGCAGCTTAAACAGGAAGGCTTTCCGGCACGCCGGCCCAAAGTAGGCGTCATGGTGGAAGTGCCGGCGGCGATTTCGCAATTGCCATTCTGGAGCAGCCGCATTGATTTCGTGTCAATCGGTTCCAACGATTTGAGCCAGTACTTGCTGGCACTTGACCGCAACAACGCGCGGGTTGCCAACCGCTACGACCATATTCATCCTGCCGTAATCCACGAACTGTATCGCGTCGTCGGCATTGCCCGCGAATACAACCTGCCCCTGAGCCTCTGCGGCGAGATGGCTTCCGACCCCATGGCCGTCATCCTGCTGCTCGGCATGGGCATCACCACCCTGAGTATGAGCGCCACCAAACTTGCCCGCATCAAATTCCTGATCCGGACCATTCCACAGAAGCGCGCAGCGGCAATTCTGCAGCAGTGTCTGGTGCTGGATAATGTGCAGGACATTCGCGCCCTGCTGCACAACACACTGCTGAAGTTGCATTTACACGAACTAATAAAATAACTACAAAACCCGCGACGGAGACTGCAGCGTCATGTCAGGCAAGGCAAATTCATACAAATCGATAATCTACGCGCTGTCGGCAAATTTCGCGATTGCCGTTGCCAAGCTCATTGCTGCCGTTATCACCAATTCCGGCTCTATGCTGGCCGAAGGCATTCACTCGCTGGCAGATTGTGGCAACCAGGGTCTGCTCTTGCTGGGCATGAAGCGCGCGCGCCGCAAGCCTGACGATCAGCACCCGCTTGGTTACGGCAAGACCGTTTACTTCTGGTCCTTTATCGTCGCCATCATGCTGTTCAGCATGGGCGGGCTCTTCTCGGTGTATGAGGGCCTGCACAAACTGCACGACACCGAGCAGATGCGTTCACCGTGGATCGCCATCGGCGTGTTGGTGTTTGCGATTATTGCCGAGGCCTTGTCGATGGCAGGCTGTGTGCGCGAGGTCAACAAAGTGCGGCACGGCCGCAGTTTCTATCAATGGTTCAGGGAGACACGGCAGAGCGAACTGATGGTGATTTTCGGCGAAGATCTGGCTGCCTTGCTCGGTCTGGTGTTCGCGTTGGCCGCCGTCAGTCTCGCAATGATTACCGGCAATCCGGTCTACGACGCGGCAGGCAGCATCGGCATAGGTGTATTGCTACTGGTGATTGCAGCACTGGTCGGCCGCGAAGTGAAGGCGCTGCTGATCGGCCAGGGCGTAGAACCTATTGAGAAAGCCCGCATGCTGGAGTATCTGGAAAAAACGCCTGAGATCGAACACGTGTTCAACTTACTGACCCTGCAACTGGGCGACGACGTAATGGTTGCCATTAAGGCGCAGTTCCGGCCGCAGAGTAGTGATATTGCGCTGATCGATGCCATCAACCGCGCTGAAGCAGGATTCAAAAAGCGGTTTCCGAATGTGGTCTGGTGCTTTTGCGAACCGGACTATCATGACTGACTGGCATGACTGACTGGCATGACTGACTAGAACTGCGCGTTGCCTGGCATAGGCAGCAGGTCAGGTTCCACCCAGGCCTTGCGGGCCTGCACCGAAAACAAACGATCCCGTGAATAATGTTTGAGGAGCCATTCGCTGCTGGCCAGGGGCGTTGCCAGCAGCAGAGTCAATGCTTCGACCGGGGGCCGGGCGGCATGGCGCTCAATGAAGAAGTGGATACCGCTTAGATACGCCCGCGTGATTGTCTCGTGATACCCGCTCGTGTCCGTATTCCCCACACCCATGGTCTCGTTGAGGGCTGTTATGCCCACACGCACGCGATTCATTGCGTCTGCGGGGGAGTGATGCAGCAGGTACCAGAACCCTACTGTGAGATGAGCGTGGTGCGTCCAGCGCGCTCTGGTCAGTTGGCAGGTTTCAAAATCGTGGATGAAAGCGTCAAGGCGGTCGATGGTGTCGAGCACGGCAATCAGTTCACGGCTATGCTGCGAATCCAGGGGTAAACGACGATCGTCAGCACCGCAGCCAAGAGTACATCGTGGCTAAGATGGTACTGGAGCAATAGGTCCGCAGGCATCGCCACCATAACCAGCAGTATTGCCACTGCGACAAGGGGTAGCAGGCCACGGAAAATCAGCATTGTCGTGGCCGCGAGCCCGAAGGCACCGATAACGGGATAGGTCGCTTCAATGCCAAGCGCAAGAAAGAAATCCTTGGCCAGGGCAAGACCCAACGTGGCAAACAAGGTAACTACGTGCAACAACTTCATATGCATGCCTCCATGTGTCTCAATGTATACCCTGAGGATGCGCCAAACCTTGATCTGTGTCGCAGTTCCCGAAGTGACGGCACTTTGTCCCACTCAATTTGCGGAACATATCTCCGTTCTTGACAGAACCTGGCGTGAAGCAGCGAACTACTTGCACAGCCTTACATCTGGATGATGCCGTTGGCGATGGCTAATTTGACCAGGTCAGCGGTGCTAGTGATGCCCAGTTTTTCCTTGATCTGGGTTTGATAGTTGGCAACAGTCTTCACGCTAAGCGACAGATCCTCGGCAATTTCATTGGCGTTCCTGCCTTCAGCGAATTTGCAGAAAATCTGGAATTCGCGGCGCGACAAGTTGCCAAGCGGCTTACCGGAGCCAATATTTTCCTTCATCGACAGGCGGTCAGCCAGTTTCTCATCAATGTAAGTGCCGCCGCCGAAAATCTTGCGGATCACCTCAAGCAGCACCTTGGGGGCATTGTTCTTGGTGATATACCCTTGGCCCCCGCCTCCAGCGCCTGCTCAACGAAGGCAGTACTGTCGTGCATGGTAAAGACCAGTATCTTGATGGCAGGATTCTTCGCCTTGATCCGGCGGATTGCTTCCAGGCCGCCCATGCCGGGCATCGACAGATCCATAACGATCACATCGGGTTTGAGCTCCAGCACTTTCTGGTTGATGGCTTCGCCGCTATCGAGCTCGGCGATTACCCGAATGTCATTGCTGTTTTCAATCAGCAGCCTGAACCCGGTACGTACAATGGCATGATCGTCCACCAGGACGACATTAATTGGAGATTCTGTCACTGAGCCTTCTCTCATTGAGTCCGGACACGCGCGGGAACTCTACATGAATATTGGTGCCCTTGCCCGGCCGTGATGCAATCGTCACGCTGCCCTGCAACATGTTAACGCGATCGCGTATTCCGCTCAGGCCCATGCCTCGTACTACCTGATCATAATCAAAACCCTTGCCGTCATCATTGATGATGAGACTGATGATTTCCTGCCCGTCCAGCGAGATATCGACGATGGATGCTTCTGCATATTTGGCTACATTTGTCAGCGCTTCCTGCACGATACGGTACACATTGAGCTTCTGCTCTTCGAGGAGATCTTCAAACTTGTCTTCCAGCCGCATACGGCAAAACGTGTCTTCGTGATGCGTATTCCATTCGTCGACCATATGCCGCAGGGCATGTTTCAACCCCAGTTCGTTGAGAATGGCGGGGCGCAGCCGAGTCATCAGGTTATGCACGCTGGAATAAGCCGCATCGGAAATTTTCTCGATCCTGGCGGCACTGTCTACAATGACCGGATCTGTGTCGCGGGCACGCATGGCGATGGAAACCGCCATGGCTTTGATGGCAGTGACTGACTGCCCCAAGCTGTCGTGCAGTTCCTGGGCAAAGTAACGCCGCTCTTGCTCCCTGGCAGTCAAAGTCTGCCGCGCCAGCCGTTCGTTATCCGCCTTGCTGACACCGAGCACACCCATAAGATGGTTGACCTTGCGTGCAATCTGGTCCATTTCCGGGATGGTCAGATGCGGCACACGCCGGCTGAAATCACCTGTCATGATATTGTCCAGTACGGTAATGATATGCCGGGCAGTCTGCAGCCAGAGGCCGATGATGACGTTGCACAGGACATAAAACAGCAACAAGCCGATCGCGCGCGACAGTAGAGTCTCCCTTGCATCGATCCACATTTCATTGATCTTATTACCCGGATCGATGTGCACGATGACGGTGTCACCGCCGATTACACCAAAGGTTTGCACCAGGCTGGCTTCGTCAATATTGAGCACACCCATGAACCAGCGCGGAGCCTGTATTTGTACCCGGCTCGAATCGCTGAATTGGGGGTAATCGCGTGTTTGGGAGACGACATCAATATCGAAACCCAGCGCATCCTCCAGATTCTGGAGGTGGGCGATGAAGTCGGCGTTGTTGTCGGAAAGGGCGCCATCGTGGGTATGGGCGAGCAGATCAATAACCTGCTGGGACAAAAGCCGGGATGACTGAATACCGTTACGGATTTCGCGGCTGGCCGTGCCGATACTGCGCTCCAACACTGACAGCATTCCAAGTATTAACAGACCCAGAAAGAGCAGGCTGAGGCGTAAGCGCAGGCTCACAAACGGGCACGCTCCACAATGCCCATGATTTTATAAATGAGTAGCGCGGCAGCTTTGTCGTAGAACGGCTGACCGTCTACAGGGCGGAACTGGGTGAGGTCGAAACCGATGATGTCGACCTGCTGCGAGATGGATTCGATCATCGACAGCACTTGTACCCAACCAAGTCCTCCAGGTATGGCGTCGGGGGAAGGAAACACAGAGGGATCAAAACCGTCGATATCGATGCTCAGAAACACATTTTCAGGAAATTCGCCAGGCAGCTCCACCTTGGTGATGTTGCGCGAGACCAGGAAATCGGCATCGTAGAATTTCACCCCGTAGACACGGCGGGCATCCGCCTCTTCCTTGGACAGGTTGCGCACACCCAACTGGAACAGTGGCACGTCTTCATCGACGATACGCTTCATCACACAGGCTTCGCTCCAAGGATTGCCGGCATCGACATCGCGCAGGTCGGCCTGTGCATCAATCTGGATCACGCCGAAGTTCACGACCCCGGCACCCAGCAGGCCCTTGACCATGCCGTAGGTAATCATGCCGTCGCCGCCAAGACCAATTGGAAACTTGCGCTGCTTGAAGATGCTGCCGACCTGGGCGGCAATCCTTTCCAGAACTTTTTCAGCGGTGCCCTTGCAGTCTACGGGAGCCAATGTGTGAATGCCGTGACGTGCCGGAATGCTTCTGCCATCCCAGGGCTCAAGATTTTGCGAGGCAGCTATGATCGCGGCCGGGCCACCGGCCATGGTGCTGCCTTTGTGGCGCTCGCCCACAAAGGGCGCGGGCAGAACATGGAAATAGGCATCCGCCGGCTTGGACTGCCTGAAGGAAGCCACCGCTGGCGCGGTGCTTTTCTCCGCAGCCTTTTCGACACCTTTGGCGGCACCTTTGGCAGCACCTTTGGCAGCGGGCTTTTCGCCTGTCACAGCGTTTTTGTCTGCGGTTTTATCCACGCTTTTATCGGCGCTTTTATCGGCACTTTTTTGTTTTGGGCTGGGCATTAATCCAGTATCCTCATGACAACCTGTTGCGAAAGTCTTGATACCCGAATTCACGCACGATACGCAAGTTATTCGTGAGGGAATTCCAGATTGCCAGAGCCGGCAGTCGGACACCATTAAAAGTCGTGGTTTTTACCATCGTATAGTGGGCCATGTCGTCAAAGATCAGGCGTTGGCCTGTCTGCAGGGCCTGACCAAAGCTGTAGTCGCCCATCACATCCCCCGCAAGGCAACTTAGACCGCCCAGCCGGTAGGTAAAAGGCAGCTCGCCAGCGGCTCCGGAACCAAAGATATGCGCCCGGTATGGCATCTCCAGCGTGTCGGGCATGTGGCAGGTTGCTGACGTATCCAGAATAGCGATGTCAGCGTCGTTTTGCATGATATCGAGCACTTCGCTGACCAGCACACCGGAGCGGATGGCAACGGCTTCGCCCGGCTCAAGGTAGACCTGTACCCCATATTTGGCACTGAAGTCCCTGACACGCCTGATTAGGGCGTCCACATCATAGGACGGATGAGTAATGTGGTGGCCACCGCCGAAGTTAATCCACTTCATCTGCTTCAGCAGCCCTGAGGCCTGGGCCTCGACCGCATCCAGCGTGCGTGCCAGGGGCGCGAAGTTCTGTTCGCACAGGGTATGAAAATGCAGGCCGCTGATACCGGTCAGATCCTTGTCGAGCAGCTGCGCTATCGGGGTGCCCAGCCGCGAACCGGGCGCGCAGGGATCGTACATACCGACCGCCCCTTCCGAGTGGCGCGGATTGATGCGCAACCCGAAGTCCAGCAGTGGGCGCCGCGCTTTCGCGGCCTGAATCAGCGGCAGGAACCGTTGCCACTGCGACCAGGTGTTGAACACAACGTGGTCGGCGATGTTGAGAATTTCGCCCAGATCGGCTGGTGTGTACGCAGCCGAATAGACGTGCACTTCCTTGCCGTATTCTTCCCGGCCAAGTCTCGCCTCCAGCAAACCGCTGGCGCTGGTGCCGGATAGGTAGCGCATGATCAGCGGCGCAAAGCTGAACATCGAGAAGGCTTTAAGCGCGAGCAGGACCTTCGCGCCGGACTCTTGTTCTATTTTTTGCAGAATGCGGAGATTGCGTTCAATCGCCACTTCGTCGACGACGAAGCAGGGTGTGGGCACACGCGCCGGGTCAAAGGCTTTAAAGGTATCGGCGGCGCTGGCTGTATCAGACAAGGTTGAAATCCGGCTCTTCAATGACAGTCCAGGGCAAGCCATACAGGTTCATGTCGGCCATAAAAGGATCGGGGTCCATCTGTTCCATGTTCCAGACACCAGTGGCCTTCCATTTGCCTTCCAGCATCATCTTGGCACCGATCATCGCCGGCACGCCGGTGGTATAGGAAATGGCTTGCGACAGCACCTCTTTATAGCAGGCTTGATGATCACAGATGTTGTACACGACCACTTTGCGCGGTTTGCCGTCTTTCAGGCCGGTAACATGGCAGCCAATCCAGGTTCTACCCACCGTGCGCGGGCCGAGCGTGCTGGGGTCGGGCAACAGCGCCTTAAGGAACTGGATGGGCACAATTTTCTGGCCCTGAAACTCGACCGGGTCGATGCGGGTCATGCCGACATTACCTAACACTTCCAAGTGCTTGAGATAGCTTTCGCCGAAGCTCATCCAGAATTGCGCGCGTTTGAGCGTGGGGAAATTCTTGACCAGCGACTCCAGCTCTTCATGGTACATGCGATACAAATTGTACGTGCCCACGCCTTCGGTGCAGGTAAAAGACTGTTTCAGCGACATCGCCGGAGTCGTGACAAACTGGCCATTTTCCCAGTGCTGACATTCAGCAGTGACTTCGCGGATGTTGATCTCCGGATTGAAGTTGGTCGCAAACGGATAGCCATGGTTGCCACCGTTAACGTCGATGATATCCAGCGTGTGGATTTCGTCGAAGTAGTGCTTCTTTATATAGGCAGTGAAGACGTTGGTGGCGCCCGGATCGAACCCGGAGCCAAGCAGTGCCATACGACCGGCTTTCTTGAAGCGTTCCTGGTAAGCCCACTGCCACCTGTATTCGAACTTGGCGTTGTCAAGCGGTTCGTAGTTGGCGGTGTCGAGGTAGTCAACGCCGGCTTCGAGGCAGGCGTCCATGATCGTCAAATCCTGATACGGCAGCGCCACGTTGATGACGAGTTGCGGTTTCACTTTAAGGATCAGGGCAACCATCTCGGGCACTTTGTCAGCATCGACCTGGGCGGTCTTGATGACGCGACCCTGCTTCTCCAGGATCTGCTGCGCAATTTTTTTGCACTTGGACTCGGTGCGGCTCGCCAGTGTGATATCGCTGAATACTTCCGGCACCTGCGCGCACTTGTGCGCAACAACCTGCCCTACTCCGCCCGCACCAATGATCAGAACTGTTGCCATGTCTTTACTCTCTCTTACCAGCCTTTACTCGTCTTTCTCGTAGTACGTATAGCCATTCATGCTGTCGTTGAACAGCTTGATCAACTGCTGGCGTTCGCGCGGAGTGATACGACCATCACGAACTGCCTGCTCTGCCGTGTTGCGGTGGCGCTCCTGCATTTCTTTCGTATCGTATTCCACGTAGCTGAGCACGTCGGAAATCGTATCGCCGTGCATTTCCTTGACGAAATGGTAGGTGCCGTCGCGATTGATACGCACGCTCACCACGTTGGTGTCGCCAAACAGGTTGTGCAGGTCGCCCAGCGTTTCCTGGTAGGCGCCGACCAAAAACACGCCAAGGTAGTATTCTTCACCTTCGCGCAGGGCATGCAGCGGTAGCACGGTGGTTACTTCTTCAGCCCCGATGAACTTGTCGATCTTGCCGTCGCAATCGCAGGTGATGTCCGCGATCACACCCTGTCGTTTCGGCTCTTCATTCAAGCGGTGAATCGGCGTAATCGGGAACAGCTGGTCGATGGCCCAGGTGTCGGGCAGCGACTGGAACAGGCTGAAGTTGCCGTAATAAATGTCGGACAAGGACAGTTTGAGTCCTTCCAGATCGGCCGGCACCCGCGCCATGTTCTCGGTGATGTCCGCAACCTTGTGCAACAGATCCAGAAACAGGTTTTCGGCCGCCGAACGCGTGCGCAAATCGAGATGGCCACGCTTGAACAGTTCGCGCACTTCGTTGCGGTAGAAGTTCGCGTCGTTGAAGCACTCCTGCACCCGCGCTTCCGACAGGTTGGCGTAAATCTCGCGCATGCTGGTAATCAGTTCGTGCTCGTCATCGTGTCGCTCCGGCATTTTCACCGGCTCGAAGGTGGTGGTGTCCAGCACGTTGAAAATCAGGATGGAGGAATAAGCGATGGTGGCGCGACCGGATTCGGTGACGATGGTCGGGTGCGGAATATCATAGTCGTCGAAGGTTGTCTTCAGCGTGTCGACGATGTCTTCACAGTATTCGGACAAGGAATAGTTGCGGCTCTGACCGAAGTTGGAACCCCAGCCGGTGTAGTCCACGGCAAGGCCACCGCCGAGATCGATATAAGTGAGCGCGGCACCTTCTTTCACCAGATCGGCATAGAAACGGCACACTTCAGTAATGCCGCTGCGAATGTCCTGGATGTTCGGAATCTGCGAACCGAGATGGCAGTGCAACAGTTGCAGGCAATGCAGCATGTTTTCGGCTTTGAGCGTGTCGACAAGATCCACAAGCTGCGTTGCGGTGAGACCGAACACACTGCGGTCCCCGCTGGTGCTGTTCCAATGGCCGCTGACACTGACCGTGGTTTTAACACGCACGCCAATGATGGGCTCCACGCCCATGAGGCGGCTGCGCTGGATGATGATCGGAATTTCCGTTGGGGTTTCAACCACAAATACGCAGGTTAAACCGAGCTTGATCGCAGACAGGCCAAGGTCGATGAACTCCTGGTCTTTGTAGCCGTTGCAGATGATCAGGCTGCCGGGTTCCTGCAGCGTTGACAGCGCGATGATGATTTCCGGTTTGCTACCCACTTCAAAGCCGTGCTTGTAGCGCGCGCCAAAGTCTGCAATCTCCTCAACCACCTGAGACTGCTGGTTGACCTTGATCGGGTACACGCCCCGGTATTCACCCTTGTAACCCAGGGTGTCGATGGCCTTGCGGAAGGTGGTGTTCAGGCGGTGGATCTGTGCGTCGAGAATGTTTTCGATGCGGAGCAACAGCGGCATCTGCAAGTCGCGGTCGAGCGCGCCCTTGACGATGTCCAGCAATTCAACCTCTGCGTGCAAAGTGCGCGCGGTGACATTGCCGTTGGCAGACACGCCAAAGTAGTCGTTGCCCCAGCGCTCGAAGCCGTAAAGCTCACGGGATTTTTCGATGGTCCACTCAACCTGTTCGACTGCGTTCAATGCATCAAGTCCTAGCTGGAAACGGCCGGGGCCGGGGTCTTTCGGGAGGCGCGATTTTACCTAGTTGGACGGGTAAATCTACCCCGAAAACAGGTGCCAGAGTCATATTTTCTCAATCCATGCAGGAGATTAAGTTACTGCCAAGGAAATATGACGCTGACACCTATTTTCTGTTCAAAGTAAGCGCGCCAGCAGGGTAGCAATACCGAGAAATGACATGAAACCGGCGATGTCCGTTACCGTGGTTAACACGATGGACGAGGCCTGTGCCGGATCGAGGCCGAAACGCTTCAGCAGGATCGGCACCAGCGCCCCGGCAGTGCCGGCAATTGTCATCGACACGATCATGGCCAGCCCGATGATCAGCGCCAACCCAGGGTTCTGGCTCCAGAGAAACACCCCCAGCGCACAGCACACGGCAACACCCAGGCCGTTCACAAAACCCGCCGCCAGCTCCTTGAGCATCACCCGGTACCAGTGCCGCATCGTGATCTCGCGCAAGGTCAGTCCGCGCATCGTTACCGCCAGTGCCTGGGCGCCGGTATTGCCAGCCTGCCCTGCGGCAACTGGTAGCAGCACCGCCAAGGCAGTGAACTGGGCAATGGTGCTTTCGAACATCCCGACAACCGCAGACGCGAGAAACGCCGTGAGCAGGTTGATCAACAACCAGGGCAGCCGCTTGCGCACCGCGAACAAACTGGAAGACAGCGCCCGTTCATCCTTGCTCACACCCACCATCGTCTGCATGTCGGTAACAAGATTCTGGCGCACGGCTTCCAGCAGTACCTGACTTTCAAGCACGCCAACCAGATGAAAATCCACATCCACCACCGGCAGCACGTCGATTTCATGCAGGCCCAGTTTTTCCAGCACCTCCTCGCGCGGATCGAGCGCCTGTACAAACACCTGCACCGGGGTCGCCAGTTCCGCCAACTGAGCACTGGCATCTGCCAGTATCAACCGTTGCAAATCGACACGGGAATGCAGCGTCAAATCGTCGTTCAGCAAAAACAGATGCGGCAGACTCTGCACGTCCTGTTTACGGAGCTGGGCCAGTGCCTGCCCGGCGGTAGTGCTCTTGTTGAACGCGCACGTGGCCGGGTTCATCAGCTGCCCAACCGAATTCTCCGGGTAATCGAGTAGTGTGCGGAACTCGTCTGCAGTGGTCTTGTTCATCTGGCCGAACCAGGCATCGCGTTTGGCCACGCTCAACTGACTGAGCAGGCCGATGACAATGTTGATCCCCATGTTCTCCAGCATACTGGCCGCCAACGAGTCTGGCAGGTTGAGCAGAATTGCCAGCGTCATGCCCGGCGCCAGCCGATCCAGCACGCGGGCACTCACATGCACTTTCTGCTGCTGTAATATTGCGGACGCTTCTTCGGGGCTCATCGCCTCAAGCTTGCGCGCGGCGCCCAGCGGGTAGTTGAGCAGGAAAGCCTGAGTCAAGCTTTGCAGGGGATTGGCCGCAGGGAAAACCGGTGTCAGAGTCATTAGTTCCTCAGGATTTGAGTTCGGTTTCCACCGCATTGCTGACTGAATTGAACAGTGCCAGCAGCGACTTTCCGTACACATCTAATATACCGGACAGCGGATCGCCGCCGAGTGTTGCGTGCTGCGCGTGCTGTTCACCCTGCTGCAAGCCGTGACGCAAATCGACATGGCGCAGAATGCCGATGAATTGCTGGTGCGCGCCGGTCACGGGCATCACGTCGCCGTCTTGCCAACAGGGCAGTTTGGCGACTTGCACCAGCAGCATTTGCGCTGAAATCGTCGCCACCGGTTTTTCCATGAGCCACTGCACGCGTTGGTCGGCTTGCGCTTTCAGCAGCGCGAGATAACTGATGCGGCCTTCAGGTATCCCTTCCCGGCTGACTACGAATACGTACTTGCTGAAGGTTTCTTCGGTGGCGTCTTTCAGAAAGTTGAGCACTTCGCTAACCGTGAAGTCGCTCGACACCACTGCCGTATTCGGCACGATCCAGGCACCCGTAAACTGCACCGGATAATGCAGAAGCAGCACACAGGCCTGCCGGCGCGCTTGCGGGCATTCGTTCAGAATGGCTTCAACATGCATGTGTTCCAGATGGCGCAGCACCGCCACCATGCGGCCCACATCCTGCTGCAACAGCAGGCGCGCGGCCGTTTCGTTGCCAAAGGCGCGGCACAGGTGCGCAGCAAACGCAGGCAGCGCACGACCCAACACGAGCGCGGAATAGCCTTCAGGGACAGTTTCCAGGAAGGTTGCCACCTGATGCGCATCGTGCTGCTCCAGAATGCGCACGGCGCTATCCGGATGCTCATCCAGAAATTCCAGCGCTAGGGTCAAGGCTTCCTGCATGGCCGCGTGGTCCGGTTAAGGCTTGAGCTGATGATTCTGCGCAGGCGTGATGAAACAGATTTCCTCATGGAACAGCTTGGCGGGAATCACCGCCTTGCCGTCACCAGTGGCCACAACAATGCTGGCTTGCGACACCTCCACAATCTCGCCCTCCACCGCGCCAATACGCAAATGATCCCCAACATGGCAATGCTTTCTGGTGTACTGCGCGCCGATCACGTTCGCCACCAAAGTGCGCGCGCCGAGACTGAAAGCCAGGGCAGCGCCCGCCAGCAGGATCGCAATCACCACAACACTGAGATTGCTGAGGAAGCCGATATTCAGGCCAATTTGTTCCACCCCGATGATGATTGCACTGAAAATAATGACGATCTGCGCCGCGCGCGCCATGATCGCGCTCTGCTCCAGCCCGGCCCGATGCGCCGCCGTGATAATGCCGGCACGGGCCAGGTTACTGAGCAGGAACCCGCCAAGAATAATCAGCAGGCCGGTGACCAGCCCCGGTAAATAACTCACGATGCGGTCGAGCCAACCGCTGAACAGATCCCAACCCATAATGTTCGCGCCCACCGCGAAAAAGAACACCATCACTACCCAGAACACGAGCTTTTTGATGATCAGGGCGTATGAGCGTTGAATGCGTTCGTGATGTGCGCTGTCGGTATGGGCGAAGCGCACAAACAGGGCATCGAGTCCTTCGACAAGTTTCTGCGCGCTCAAGGCCAGGGTTTTGGCCATGATGAAGCCGAGCAGGAGCAGCGTGGCCGTTCCCAGCAGCTGCGGGAAATACTGCACGAACTGCTGCGAGAGGTCGTTGTAAGTCTCATCAAATGCAGCGCCCCATTCAAAAGGAGCGCGAGTGTTTTCTGCCATGGGTAGCTCCTACAAATCTTCGTTCCAGCTAAGGATTGCTTGGGTGTTGTCCGCGTTATAACCAATGTCATCGCGTGCCTTGGCCCAACGCTCACTGACCAACCGCGTCAGTGGGGCATCGAGATTTACTGCCGCGCCGAGATCTGCGGCGATCTTCGCGTCCTTGGCCAACAGGCCCAGCGCAAAACCGGTGGCATATTTTTCATCAAGTACGTGCTCCTTCATCACCACATCGGAAATGAACGAGCGACCCGTGGAGACATTGACGATATCGATCAGCGTGCGCGTATCGAGGCCAAAGCGTTTGGCAATGAGCACGGCCTCGGATGTTGCTGCAAAGGCAGTCGCGCCCAGAAAATTGTTCAACGCCTTCACCGCATGCCCGGTGCCGCTGCCACCCGTGTCGAACAGGCGATCGCCCATGGCCGCCAAAATCGGTTTGGCGCGCGCGATGGCGTCCTTGTCGTCGCCACCGATCATGATTGTCAGCGTACCGGTAATGGCGCGCGGTCTGGCGCCGGACACCGGCGCATCAATAAGCACCGCGCCTTTCTGCGCAAGCAACTTTGCCAGCTCCTGGGTTCCCACAGGTTCCGACGAACTCATGTCGATGACGATGGTGCCGCGCCCGAGCGCTGAAAAGAAAGCGCCCTGTTCGGCGCGGATCAACACTTCATGCACGATCTGGCCGGTAGGCAGCATGGTGACGACGAAATTCTGCCAGGCCATGTCGGCAAGACTCGCAGCGGTGGCCGCCGGATGCTCCTTGCAGAAGGCGGCAACCTGCTCTGGGTTGCTGTCGTATACCTTTACCTCTAACCCGGCTTTCACCAGGTTGGCGGCCATTGGCCAGCCCATGGTGCCTATACCGATAAAACCGATTTTCTGTGCGCTCATGCTTTATCCAGCCCCAGTTTGCCCAGCACTTCCTTCGCCGCAGCCATCGCTTCCACGCCGGTCGGAATACCGGAATATTGGGACGTATGGATGATGATCTCGCGGATCTCTTCCACGGTAACGCCGTTGGCCAGCGCGCCCTGCACGTGCATCTTCAACTGGTTGGGTTTGCTCAGCGCCGTCAACGCGGTGAGCGTTACGATGCTGCGCATGCGGTGGTCTAGCCCCGGCCGTTGCCACACATCGCCGAACAAGCTGGCAGTCACCAGATCCTCAAAGGGCCGATTGAATTGAGTGGCCTGATTGACCCGCTCCTCCGCGCCCGCGCTGCCCCACATCTTGCGGCGCAGATCCATGCCGGCATCATAATTTTTGTTGTCAGTCATACCTCACTCCCTTTCGTTTCGGGCAATAGGAACAGCAACACGAGGATGCTGATCGTTGCCATGGTCAATGGATACCACAGCCCAAAATGGACTCAGTCAATATAAAGGAGATGGGATGACTTGCAACCAGAAAGCAGCCTACACTCCAGACATCCGGTTTGGATTCCGGCACGTAAATGGCTCATCAAGCTACATGAAACCAACACGAAACCAACGCGAAAGAGGCCACACCATGCTAACCAGACTGATGCTCGCAACAAGCTGCCTGCTCCTGCCTACCTACTCCTTTGCCGCTGACGCAACTGCGCCTGCCCCTGATGCAACAGCCGCCACTTGTGCCCAATGGCTCGACCAGGATATCGGCAAACTCCACGCCGACGAACAAATCGACCTCTGCACCCTGACTGCCAACCACCCAGTGTTGATCGTCAACACCGCCAGCTTCTGCGGCTATACCCCACAGTTCACCGGTCTTGAAGCGCTGCACCAGCAGTACAAGGACCAAGGCCTCGTCATCATCGGCTTCCCCTCCGACGATTTCTTCCAGGAATCCGAAGACAGCGAAGAAACCGCCAACATCTGCTACGTGAACTACGGCGTTACCTTCCCGATGACCAGCGAGATCAAAGTCAGAGGCGGCAACGCCCACCCGATCTTCCAACACCTTGGCAGCGCCGGTGCGCCGAGCTGGAACTTCAACAAGTACCTGGTCGGTAAAAACGGCGAGATCATCGAGCACTTCGGCAGCAACGTGGAGCCGGATTCGGCGGAGCTGCGGGCGGCGATTGAGCTGGCACTTTGAACACCCAATTTCACCCATTCGCATGATTTACAGCTGAAATGATGTATTTATTAATTTGAACAACTTTTAAGATGTATATAGACTGCCGGCATCACCCTACGATGCCGGTAGCCCTTGAACCTCCAAGCCCAGATCAAACAACGCCGCCTCGCGCTCGGCCTGCAGCAAACCGATATGAAGCTGCGGATTGGCATGAATCAGCAGCAATATCAGCGCATTGAAGCCGGCGGCAATCCCAGGCTGGAAACGCTGGAGCTGATCGCCGAAGGGCTGGAAGCCGATATCCTGCTCATTCCCCACGACAAACTTCTCGCCGTCTATGCCGTGCTGCAGGATCTGCCCAGAACACCCGGCTATTACGTGGGGGAACCCAAGCCCGTGTATGGGGAGCCCAAATCCGTGGATTTTGATCCTTGGGCCGGCATTCTGGACAAGGCATGACTGCGGAAGCCGTCGAAGTCCTGAAGCTGGCGCTGCATGGCTCCACACTGGGCTATCTCGCCGGCTACCAGAGCGGCCGCACCAACCTGGTGTTCGACCCTCATTACATAGACCAAACCGAACGCCCCACCTTCACCCTCACCGGCTCCCCGCTGCACCCGGCCAGCGCCAAACTCTACACACAACCCTGGCAACGCCAGCACCGCCTGCATCCCGTGCTGTCCAACCTGCTGCCCGAAGGCGCGTTGCGCGAGTTGCTCGCGCAACCATTGAAGGGTCATCCTGAAAACGAATTCCCTTTGTTCGCACAACTCGCCGCCGACTTGCCGGGCGCACTCACTGCACAAGCCTTGCACCCCGACGAAATCCCGCCGGGCGTTCTCGACTATCGCACCTCAGTCACACCCGTGCCGCGCAAACCCTCAGCCAGCACTCCGCGCTTTTCTTTGGCCGGCGCGCAAATGAAATTCTCGATGCACAACAAAGACGGACGCTTCCTGTTGTCACAACCAGAACAAGCCGGCGACTGGATCATCAAGACTCCGTCCACACTGCATGCCGCTGTTCCACAAAATGAATACACCGCAATGAAACTCGCGGAGCTCGTCGGCGTGAACATTCCGGAAATACAATTGATTGATGTGAAGCAACTGCAAGGACTACCACCAATCAATCTGCCGCAAGAACAATTTGCGTACGCCATCAAACGTTATGACAGAGGAGCAGACGCTCAACGCATTCACACCGAAGATTTTGCCCAGGTGCTATTCAAGTATCCGCATGAGAAAGTCGGCGCCATCAACTTCGAGCAGATTGGGAAAGTGTTGTATCAATTCGCAGGACATGGGCTGGCCAACGTGCAGCAAATGGCGCGGCGTTTGCTGGTTAATATCCTGCTCGGTAACGGCGATGCACAGCTGAAGAACTGGAGTCTGATTTACCCCGATAAGGTGACTGCTGAACTGGCTCCAGCCTACGATTTCCTGTGCACGAAAGCCTACATACCGAATGAAGCAGGGCTATCGCTAAGCCTTGCGAATACGAAGAATTGGTATGCGTTGAATATGGGGCATTTTGAAGCGTGGGCCGAGGCTACCGGGGCGCCTTGGCGAGCGGTAAAGCCGCATTTGCTGGAGGCTTTGGTAAGTGTGCGCTTACATTGGGAGGGGTATTTGGAACAGAGTCAAATGCTGGAGGTACACAAATTAACGTTAAGGCAGCATTGGGGGAGGCTGCATAGCGATTTCAAATTGTAGAGCTCAACACTCAACTTTTATGTCCCAGTTGAGCGCTGAAGAGAGTGTGCTTTTGAGGTCACAAATTGTGACCTCAAAGAGTCAATGGGCCGCTTTCCGGAGGGTTTCATGTTTCAGCTTAGTGAGCAGGAAGCGGAACACTTGAGGTGCCAAATTGGCACCACAAGTTTGCAATCACAACCCATCTCAAAACATGGCCACGGACGTGACCAAAATAAAAGTGTCAGAGTAAGTTGATCGGAGAGTTCAAGTTACTCTCCCCCCTCTTTTATTTCCCTTTGATTACTTTGAGTACACCATAAAGCTCTAACCGCTTTGTTTATTCATGGAATTGCATACAATCCCACTAGCCATGCAATCCGCCCGACGCAGTCAGAAGGTATGGACAAGTTGCTGCGTGTCGCGCGCGCAGTGCCGCAGGCGTATTTTTATCTTAGAGAGTTGGCTGGACTGAAGAACAACAGTAGCCGGGTAAGTTTGAGTATTGGTGCCAGGAGAGGACTTGAACATGACATATAACTAATTAATTTACATTACTATTTTATTTGTCTCATATGTTTGGTGTTGCCAAGGGTGTTACCAAACCAGCATCGTGATCGCTGGTATCCGGGTGATGGGAGCCCGTACGGAAGCCATCCAGATAAACAGGATAACTTTAGGTGGCTCTTGGGCGATTGACATCGACAAATAAGCCTGCGCGAAAGGCTACATCCCACATCGCTCCACGCTCGACTCAATCCCTACAAATTCGGCTGACACAACTACTACACACCCAAATAAGAGCGTCACAACACCATTAGATGGCACTGTTAATTCAAAAGTATCATTTGGTTGGATTTGAACAGCCCGCGGAACTGCCTGGCAGCTTTAGTGCCAAAGCCCAGAATCAATCTCACGCGTTACCACGGGGTATTCGCACCCAACAACGCGCAGCGGGCGGCAATCACGCCCAGCCAACGCGGCAAGGGCGGCAAGAAAGACGCAGGCACTTTCACTACAGCAGAATTACTCGACGATAAGAGCTACATACAATAACTAGCCGCAATGACCTGGGCACGACGCCTCAAGCGCGTCTTCAGAATAGAGATTGAGGATTGCAGGCTGACTTTTGGAAAAGGGGCTTTATGCTTCCTATACTCAGGGCACCGCGTAAAGGCATTGCGATGGACACGACTGCGGACGCAGCGATCCCCAAGTTGACATGTCAAATTAAACCGACTCTAATCCGGGCATGACCAAAAAGCCCATCGATCTTGACCACTACTTCCCCTACTTCCTGGGAACCATATCCAACAGGTGGACGTCGACTTCGTCGCAACTTTATCTGGAGCGCTTTGATATCGGTATCTGCGAGTGGCGGGTCCTTGCCTCCATCCGGGCGCTTGGCCCGGTCAGTGCGCAGGAGGTGCGCAATCTTACTTCCATGGACGCCGCTGCCATCAGCCGCTCCTTGAAGAAGCTGGAAGCAAAGAGACTGGTAGAGCTGCTAGAAGGCAGGTTCGTGGGGAGAACAAAGCCTTTCGTCATGACCGCTTCCGGCAGAAAGTTGTACGACAGGATCAGCGTTCACGCCCGCAAGCGCGAGAAAACCCTGCTGCAGGACCTTTCGGTTGACGAGCGAGACCAATTGCTCGTCTCGCTGCGCAAGATACTGAACCGCCTGGAAGAGCTTTAAACAATCGCTGACTCAATCAGCGGAGCGGTGCTGCTGTCCGGCAACCGGTTATGAAGCAAGAAAAACATGGACCACGAGGGAAGGGGAAAATGCACAACTGGACTGTATTGCAGATACGCACGCTCGTTCTGTGCTTCATTCTCAACATGCTCGATGGCGCCGATGTACTGGTCGTTTCTTTCGTGGCGCCGGTACTGACCCAGCAATGGGCAGCATCGGACGCTGTATTCGGAATGGTGTTCAGCGCTGGCCTTGCCGGCATGACACTCGGTGCGCTGTTTCTGGCACCCATTGCCGATCGGCGAGGACGCCGGGAGCTTATCCTGCTGGCCACTGCCGTGATCGCCCTTGGCATGCTGGCCTCGGCCTTGGCCGCCTCGATTGCACAACTGGCCGTGCTGCGCTTTCTGACCGGTCTTGGTATCGGCGCCATGCTGGCCAGCGTCACTGCGCTCGCATCCGAGTATGCACCCGCAAAATACCGCTCTTTCGCAGTAACCATGGCCATAGCGGGTTATCCGGCAGGCGCAACCCTGGCGGGTCTCGCCGGCAGCTGGATCATTCCCACTTTCGGCTGGCAAGGCATGTTCATTCTGATGGGCCTTGGCTCCGCCATCATCTTCCCCATCGTGTTCTTCGCGCTCCCGGAATCGGTACAGTTCCTGATTGCACGCCAGCCGCCAAATGCGCTGGCTCGCGCCAATCATTACCTCGAAGCGCAGCAACTGGCACCATTGCAGGCACTGCCGCCACCAGCCATTGCGGCGTCGCGCGCTGTCATTGGGCGCCTGATCGAGCCGGATCTGCGCCTGGCCACACTGCTCAGCTGGGGGGCCTTCTTCTCGTCCTTCTTTACGCTGTACTTCCTTACCAGCTGGATACCCCGTATCGCGATTGAGGCCGGCTATCCTTTGGCGGTTGCCATCAATGGCAGCACGGCTTTCAACGTTGGTGCCTTTCTGGGCCTTGTCCTGCTCGGCTGGTTTGCCTCGCGCATGGAGCTGGCCACCTTGATTGGCGGCTTCTTTACCGCATCGGCCGTCATCATGGTGGCTTTCGGTGCACAGCACACGCCGCAAGTCGTGTTTTTCGCCGGCATGCTCGTAATCGGCTTCCTGGTGCAGGGCGGATTTGGCGGTCTGTATGCCATTGCGGCGCGCATCTACCCGACCGAGGTGAAGACCACTGGTGTTGGCTGGTCGATCGGCATCGGTCGGCTCGGTGCCGTGGCCGGTCCGGCAGTAGGAGGCTTCGTCATCGGCTCAGACCTGAGCGTGCTTGCGAGTTTCATCATATTTGCCATCCCCATGGTCATTGCAGCAGTCCTGACGCTGCTGGTGGCCAAGCTGTGTCTGCGGCCGGAGACACATGACGTCGCGGCGCCGAATTCCCTTTCCAGAGGTATCGAATGATGTTCAAGAGTTTGCAGGACAAGCTGGATCAACTCGGCAATCCGGCGGAGTTTCTCCGTAACGTGCCGGTGGGTGCCTACATTTACCCGGTCCAGTCCGAATTCTCCAACTGGCGTGACGAGCAGCGCTCCTGGCGCGAAACCGTAGGTCTGCTCGACCAGTCGCTGCACATGACTGATCTGTACCTGCAGGGTCCGGACGCCATGCGCCTGCTGTCGGAAGTGGGCGTGAACAGCTTCGAGAATTACGGGCGCAACAAGGGCAAGCAGCTGGTCTGCTGCAATCACGACGGGTATCTCATCGGCGACATGATCCTGTTCGGTCTGGAAGACGACAAGGTCAACATCGTCGGCCGGCCGGTAGTGGCGAACTGGATCCAGTACCACGCAGCGTCCGGCAGGTACGATGTTACGTTCGAGCGCGACGAACGCCAGATCAACAATCCTGATCCCCGCAAGACTTACCGCTTCGAGCTGCAGGGCCCCAAGGCCTGGGAGCTGCTCGAAAAGCTCAATGGCAAGCCTATCGAAAAGATCGGCTTCTTCAGAATGGGTGAAATAGAGATTGCCGGTCGCACGGTCCGGGCGCTGGGCCACTCCTTCGCCGGCGCTCCCGGCCTCGAATTCTGGGGTCCCTGGAAAGACCGCGACGATATCCGCAATGCCATCGTGGAAGCCGGCCATGAGTTCGGCCTCAAGCTGGTCGGCGGGCGAGCCTATGGTACCTGCGCGGTAGAGGCAGGCTGGATTCCCTC
>CAMDML010000031.1 GCA_945902215.1 Klebsiella pneumoniae
GCGGATCTTTGACGAAAGTGCGCGACAGGGCGGAGATATGCACCAGACCATCCTGATGTACACCGATGTCAACGAAGGCGCCGAAGTTGGTCACGTTGGTTACGCTGCCTTCGAGCAGCATGCCGGGTTTCAGATCCTTGATTTCTTCCACGCCTTCCATGAAGTCAGCAGATTTGAATTCGGGGCGCGGATCGCGGCCCGGCTTTTCCAGTTCGGCGATGATGTCCTTCACCGTCGGAATACCGAACTTGGCACTGACATAGTCGGTTGGCTTCAAACTGCGTAGAAAACCACTGTCGCCGATCAACTGCTGCACGCTCCTGCCATTCGCTTTGAGAATTTTCTCGACGACTTCATACGATTCCGGATGCACGGCTGAGGCATCCAGCGGATTGTCGCCGTTCATGATGCGCAAAAAGCCGGCGGCTTGCTCAAAACATTTTTCGCCGAGGCGCGGCACCTTCAATAATTCCTTGCGCGATTTGAACGCGCCGTTCTGGTTGCGGTGGGCGACGATGTTGGTGGCGATCGACGGTGTCAGCCCTGACACGCGCCGCAGTAGCGCAACGGACGCCATGTTCACATCGACACCAACCGCATTCACGCAATCCTCAACCACGGCATCGAGACTTTGTCCGAGCCGGGTCTGGCTGACGTCATGTTGGTACTGGCCAACGCCGATGGCTTTCGGTTCGATCTTGACGAGTTCGGCGAGCGGGTCCTGCAAGCGGCGTGCAATCGAGATTGCGCCGCGTATCGTCACATCGAGGTCCGGAAATTCTTCACGGGCAATGTCTGAAGCGGAATACACCGATGCACCTGCTTCATTCACCACCATCTTTTTCAGTTTAAGTTCGGGATGCTTCTTCATCACCTCGCCCGCGAGCTTGTCGGTTTCGCGCGAGGCGGTGCCGTTACCGATGCTGACGAGTTCCACTGCATGCAATTTGCACAGGTGCGCGAGAACCGCTACAGAACGGTCCCAATCGTTGCGCGGCTGGTGCGGATAGATCGTGGTGTTTTCGAGATACTTGCCGGTGCGGTCGACAATCGCCACTTTCACGCCCGTGCGCAAACCCGGATCGAGACCCAGAATTGCTTTGGGGCCGGCCGGCGCTGCGAGCAGAATCGCTTTCATGTTCGCCGCGAATACGCGTATCGCTTCTTCTTCACTCTGTTCGCGCAAGCTGCCGAGCAAATCAGTTTCCATGCGCGACTGCAATTTTACTTTCCAGGTCCAGCGTACTACTTCCTGCAGCCAGGCATCGGCGGGGCGTTTTTTGTCGCGCACGTTGGTGTGAACGGCAATCATGCCTTCGCAAGGATCAGGTTGCCCTTCTTCCACGCCCTTCACGCCGAGACTCGAAGACAGAAAGCCTTCGTTGCGGCCACGGAATACGGCGAGGGCGCGGTGCGAAGGCACTTTGTGCAACTGCTCAGCATAGTCAAAGTAGTCACGAAATTTTTCGGCTTCGGCTTCTTTTCCTACAAGCACCTTGCTGCGCAGTTCGCCCTGCTCCGACAGAAACGCGCGCAACTTGCCGGCGAGCGCCGCGTCTTCGCTGAACTTCTCCATCAAAATATATTTCGCACCTTCGAGTGCGGCTTTGATATCGGCAATACCCTTCTCTTCACTGACAAAAGTTGCGGCGAGCACTTGCGGATCGAGGGTGGGATCGGCGTACAACTGGTCGGCCAGCGGTTCCAGGCCGGCTTCGATTGCGATCATCGCTTTGGTACGACGCTTGGGTTTGTACGGCAGGTACAAATCTTCGAGTTCGGTCTTGGTATCCACCGCGCGGATTTGGCGTTCGAGTTCCGGTGTCAGTTTCTCTTGCTCACCAATGCTGGCGAGTATGGCCTCGCGTCTTTCTTCAAGTTCACGCAGATAACGTAGCCGCACTTCCAGATCGCGCAGTTGCAAATCGTCGAGACCACCGGTGGCCTCTTTACGGTAACGCGAGATGAAGGGAACCGTGGAGCCTTCATCCAGCAAGGCAACAGCCGCCACGACCTGTTCGAGTTTAACAGAAAGTTCGAGCGCAATTTTTTGGGTGATGTTCATGATGCCTATGGCGGCCCTTGTTTTGGTTGAAACGACACTGGCTTCCCGCAGAGGCGGGAATCCAGTGTCTTTAATAGCAAAAAGCCCGGCAATCGCCGGGCTTTTCGTACTGCTTGTCTTGCTCAGCAAGCCTGTCGGCTTAGCCTTTGGAACGCCAGGAGCTGTCTACATAGGCTGCGCGAACAACTTCTGCGTACGGAACCGGGCTGACGCGAGCGCGGATTTTGGTCTGCGTAGCGTGCGGCTCAACGGTGGTTTTGCCCGTGCGCGGATTTTCACCCCACAGCAGCTCAACTTCGGCACCGATGGCAACATCAGCATCAACGGTGGCCAGCGACAGCATGGAGCGTTCGTTGTAGCTGTAGCCGCTGAACATGGACATACCGACCTGCTTGTCGCCACCCATGACGGTGTCGAAGCTGGAGTTGGCGTAGTTGGAGAGCGGCAGTTCCATGTATTTCGCGTGGTCGCCTTTTTTGAACATGGACGCGAAAGCACCAACAACATCGTCGGAGTTCCAAGCCAGCGTTACTTTGCGGCGATGCTTGTTGCCCTGCATTTTTTCCAGAGCGGAGCGGCCAATGAAGTCGTGGTCGAACTTGATGAACGGACCGTAACCGATTTCATACGGAGTAACGTAGTAGTCTTCGATCTTGTCGGAGGCAAAGCTGCCACCGATTGCGCCAGTTGCTTCGTAGGAAGCAGCCGGCAGCCACTGGCGATAGGCTTCCATTTCTTTGCCGGTGTAAACAGCCGGCAGCGGGGACGGGATCCAGCCGGATTCCAGGGTGTTGGTCGCGTATGCGCGTGAACCCACCGGAACCATGCCGAATTCAGCGCCGGCAGTCAGGATGGCGTCCTTGATACGGTCGCCATCTTCGTACGGGCCCCAGATTTCCAAGCCAGGTGAACCGGCCATACCATGACGCAGCGTGCGCACTTTGGTACCGGCAATGTTCATGTCAGCCATGTGGAAGAAGTTCAGCTGCTCCAGTTTGCCGCCATGCAGTTTTTCGATTACAGCCCAGGCGTTCGGACCCTGGATCTGATAACGATAGCTGATGCGTTTAACCGGTTTGCCACCCGGACGGGAAGGCGAACGGTCGTCGTGGGTGATTTCGACGTTGTAGCCGCCGGTTTCAGCGTGGTAACGAATCCAGTTGGCGGAAGGAGCGCGGCCGACGAAGACCAGTTCATTCTGCTGCAGGTGGAACAGGATGCCGTCGCCGATCACATGGCCGCTGTGGCTGACAGGAACGTATTGCTTGGCGCGGTTAACAGGGAAGTTGGCAAAGCTGTTGATGGCGGTGTCGGAGACGAGCTTGATGGCGTCCGGCCCCTTGATATAGATGTCCACCATGTGATGGCTTTGATCGAACAGTACGGCGCTGTTGCGCCATGCATGTTGTTCGCTGCGCCAGTTGTGGAATTCGGGAGCTACGACAGGATATACGTAGGCGCCGATCTTGGAGTTGCGCAGCAAATTAACCGGGTTGCCTGCTGCATTTAATACGTCTTGTAAGCTCTTGCTCATTGTCGTTTACATCCTCTTTGATCTTGAACGCGGGAAAATTTGAAGGCCGCACTCTACACGGTAGAGAAAGCCATTGCAATCAGCCCATACTTGTCTTCAACCTATTGAAAAACAAGCACTTTACTGAGCCCGCGAAGGTTTATTTTGTGGTGATTCGTTACGCCTTTCGGCGCCGTCACCGTTCCGTTTTCACCCCTGAAACCGAGTACTTCCAAAACAGCCCTGCTTCTAAAACAGTTGTCTAGGCCGCCGGAGAAAAGCCCACCATGGACTTGTACTCCAGAAACTCACCAAAGGCCTGATCGCCGAACTCACGGCCGTTGCCGGAGTGCTTGTAGCCTCCAAATGGCACGTTCAGGTCAAGGCCGGCATTATTCAAACTGATGTAACCGGCGCGGATTTGCGCGGCTATGTCTCTGGCGTGTGCGATGTTCTTGCTATGAACATATCCGCCGAGACCATATTCAGTATCGTTGGCCAACTCTACTGCTTCTTGTTCAGTATCGTAGCCGATGATACTGAGCACGGGACCAAAGATTTCCTCTCTGGCGATCTCCATATTATTGTTCACATCCCGGAAAACGGTGGGTTTGACGTAGTAGCCCTGTTCCAAGCCTTCCGGCTTGCCGGGACCACCCGTGACGAGCTTGGCACCTTCTTTGATGCCGCTTTGGATCAAACCCTGAATTTTGTTCCACTGCGTTTCGGAAATCACCGGACCCATGCGGCTGTCTGCCTTGGGATCGCCCGGTTTCCAGTTTTCAACGGCTTCCTTCGCCAACACGCAGACTTCATCGAGCAACTTGTTCGGCACCAGCATGCGCGTTGGCGCACGGCAGGACTGGCCGGAATTCATCATGATGCCGTTGATGCCGCCGGTGACGGCCGCTTTCAGATCCGCATCTTCCAGAATGATGTTGGGGGATTTGCCGCCGAGTTCCTGATGCACACGTTTTACGGTCTTGGCCGCCGCTTGCGCAACGAGAATGCCAGCGCGGGTTGAACCGGTGATCGACACCATATCAATCTGCGGATGTTCGGCAAGCGCCTGACCAACGATGGGGCCTTCGCCCTGCACGAGGTTGAACACACCTGCGGGTACGCCTGCAGCGTGAATAATTTCAGCAAAGATCTTGGCGGAGAATGGCGCAATTTCAGAAGGCTTTAATACCACAGTGCACCCAGTGGCCAGCGCGGGCGCGACCTTCGCGCAGATCTGGTGGATCGGCCAGTTCCACGGTGTGATAAAACCGCATACGCCGATCGGTTCCTGCACCACACGGCTGGTGCCACGGTCTTCTTCAAATTGGTAGGTTTCGAGAATCTTGCGTGCGGTCTTGAAATGGTTGACGCCGATCGCGGCTTGCGTGCCGTGGGCCAGCCATTTGGGGGCGCCCATCTCTTCGGTGATCGCGTCGCCTAGTTCGGGTACACGCTTGGTGAATTCTTCGATGATGCGGTCAAGGACTGCGAGACGTTGTTCGCGGGTAGTGCGGGACCAGGTGCGGAAAGCTTTGGCGGCGGCTTTGACGGCATTATCGACATCGGCAGCACTGCCGAGGCTGATGTGGCCACAAACCTGGGCGGTGGCAGGGTCAGTGACAGCAAGCGTCTTCGGGGTGGCCGGGTCAACCCACGCGCCATTGATGTAAAACTGCAGGTAATTCCGCATGTTAAGCCTGTTATCGATGAGCTTTTGAACTGCGGCAGAGGCCGGAAGTGCGTTGGGAGCCCAACGCCAAAAAGCGGGGCGCGATTATATACGCAGAGCGTGACAGAAGACCACCCGGTTTGGCTGTAACGGTGCACGGGCATCCGCGAACGACTCACACGGCAGTAAAACGCAGCGTTTACCGGGCCAACGGGCTGGCTTGTCCTGCTGTAAAACGGTTTGGATTATTTTCGTTGTAGATTTTGTGGCGCTTGAATAGCCACTCACCGTTTATTTTCACCAGCTCATCATCCCAACTGCCGTAGCTCAGCCACTCGATTTTGCGGCGGTCAGCGGCGTTGGAGTAGTTCATCCAGTAGGAGACGACCCGCGCCGTGTCGCCATTGATCTCGATAACTTGATTGGTAACCAAGTGGCGAACGGCGGGTGGCCATTCCTTGCCATCCGGGGTTTGCGCTGGCTGGAAATTCAATTTACGCAGATCGTAGGTGCCTGTGGCCATGAACTCACGAATGGCAGGGCGGCCAATCACTTCGCCGCGTGCCCAGTCCAGAATCCCATCCTCGGCAAACACGGCGGCATACGCATCGGCATCGAAAAAGTCCATTGCCACAACGTAGCGATTCTGCATCTCAAGGATAGCCAGTCGATCTTCTGCTTCTGAGGATTGTTGCTGAGAGCAGGCAGCCAACAAAAGCGTGGCGGACAACAGCAAGGCACTGTTGATGCCACTGATGAATTTGCCGGAGGTGCGTTGTGTGATGTTCATCGTTTTATCCCTGAGTGTCGGTGTATTTTGATCATAAATGGGGACACATAAATGGGGACAGACCACATTTAATTAATTCTTTAGTTTGAACTGAAAATTTAATGTGGTCTGTCCCCATTAAATTTTAAATTCCATTAAATTTGTCCCATTTAATTCTGGTCAAAGTTGAAGATGTCGTCGGACTTGGGCTCGGGCTCGCCTTGCATGCCCTGCTCATGATATTTGCGCCAGTTCTCGGCCCAAGGGCGGCCGTAGATGTCTGGTACGTCATACTCAAGTGTATTCCCCGGCGCAACCGGCGTCGCCACGCCATCGATATTGAATATGGACTGTACGCATTCGATGAACTGGTAAGGTTCGCCCTCACTCAGTGCGCTCTGGCGCTGCAGGTTGCGAATGATGCGAATCGGCTGCACGAGAGCTTCCGGGTCGTAGAAGATGCCTTCCTGGTTCAGCCCGTAAATCGCGCCATTTTCATCGCGATTGGCCGTATAGATTTCTATTACCTGCAGCTTGCTGGAAAACTCCATGCCGCCATGCACTTTCCAGCCTTGAATGTTGGAGGTCCAGGTGATTAGCGCGTCACCATCCCAGAAGCCAATCGTTTCGCCATACCACTGCGGCACATCGGCGCCCAGCCGCGGGATGGCGCCTGAGGTGTCGAACTCGCGGCCGATATGAATGTGGGTAATGAAGTTGTCCGCATCGCCGGCCAGGATCTGCACCAGTTCCGGCGTCACTATCACTTGGTGCGGCTGATTGGTCACACCATGGTAGTGCCAGCGGCGCATGAAGCCCTCGGGCCAGCAGAACTGCGCCGGCCATTGTGGGGCATTGCTGTGGCCGTGGTGATAGGCCTCCTGCACAAAGCGCGTCTGGTATTCCGGCGTGAGGAGAGACAGCACTGTTGGCACCTGGTTCCACAACAGCTCGGCCATCCAGTTTTGCCCGCGTGGCCACACATAACGTCCGTTCCAGTCGCCAGGCACCGTGGCATAGGTATGTTGGGTGGGGCCGCCGCGCTCCCGCGCTTCCGCCATTAATGCTGCGTAGTGCGCTTCGGCAGTGGCGAATTCATAGGGACTCACCATCGCATCACGCGGGTAGTCGCGGCTGCAGTAGCCCCAGGCGGCCGTACGCGGTGGATTGTCGCCAATCAGGGCATTCCCCCATTGCGCCTGGATGGCCTCGGAACTGTTACAGCGAAAATAGCGTGGGTCGTTCCAATACTGACGGTCAGCATAAAAGTCTTGTGAGGTGAACAGATCAACTGGCAAAGGCTCGATGCCGTCCGGCGTTGCGCCATTTGTGGCAGAGGCTTGCAACGTGCCCGTGCCGTTAGCGCCTGGGCCCAAGGGTCCGCTGCGGAAAGGTCCTACCAGCCAGTACTGCTCGGGATAGTCAGCAATGGTGACAGGCGGGTAGTCCTCCAGATTTTCTGTCGGTGTCAGCACTGGACCGGGAATGGCGGTGGCAAGCGGTGCGCCGCGTCCCGCACTGGGCCAGGGCGGATCGGCAATGTGTTGTGCAAAGGCCGGCAACGAAGCCATTGCAACGCAGAGGGCTGTAGCAAGTAGCGGAGCAATCAAAGGGGTGGGAGTCATTGATCGGCTTCCTGAGCAATGGCAACGCGGGAACCGGGAGAATAAACGGATAAATGGGGACAGACCACATTTAATCCTAATTCGCTGTCTTGAAAGGTCTCCCTCTCCGCCCGCGGCTCGCCCTGCGCCCAAGAGTCGCGCTTAGCTCCGCCTGAAATTGCGCACTGCCCAGTGCGGTATTTCCTGTGGTCGCCTGCCGAATCCCGGCTGTTTCGGTCGGGTCTACTCGAGCTGCCAAAAACTCCCTATACACGCATGCCCGCTCACTTGCGGTAGCTCCCATTCCAAGGTAATGCTGGTGCGGCGTTAACATCGGATCGAACTGCTCACCACCATTCCTACCGTAACTGGACCAGGGATACTTGTCAGGATGGGTCACCATGCCCGCACGCACGGGGTTGAGCTCGATGTAGCGATAACAGGTCAGGATGTAGGATTCCTCACGGCTCAAGCAGGACTTGAAGCGACCTTCCCACAGCGTGCCGCTCCTCTCATACGTCCTGTTGATGTACTGCGTGTGGTGCTGAGCCACCAGCTTCATCATATTGGCTGTGCTTTCCCGCTGCGCGGGCGTGATGAGCAAGTGCACATGATTGGTCATCAACACATAGGCGTGGATTGCACAGGCATGCAGGATGGCCTGCTCGGACAGGATGCGAAGGTAGTGGCGGTAATCGTCCGGCCGGAAAAAGCAGGGGCTGCGATTGTTCCCCCTGTGCATGATGTGCCAGGGAATACCGGCGATGGACAGACGCGCGCGTCTGGGCATGTAGTACATCCTTGTTCTGAAGAAGATTGTTGGTTTGCAATTTAGCGGAGTTTTGGAATCTTGCAAAAATTAAATGTGGTCTGTCCCCATTTACATGTGCAAAAATTAAATGTGGTCTGTCCCCATTTACATGTGGTCTGTCCCCATTTACACCCCATTTACACCCATTTACACGCTCAGAAACTATAAATGAGGCCGGTGCGAATGATGGTTACACCATAATCAATATCGGAGGTCCCTCGCGTTTCCTGCTGTTCGATGCCGATATACACCGTTCCTGCTTCACCCATTACCCGGTTGTAATCGACGGCAATGCCATGCGTACGCGCATCAATCCGGTAAGCAACCGCATGCGGGCCGAACACCGTGTCGAGAGTAATGGCTTTGGAAGCACCGGCTATCAACCCATACGGCAATCCGGTGGATACGATGTCGCCGCTGCGGAAATCATAGCGGGCGCTGAGCCAGCTCACTGCGCTCAGCTCCAGCTCGGAGTACAGCGCTAAATTCCAGGAACGCTGGTCCCAGGCGTTGCCCGGTTTCCCGGTAGTTGGCTTGGGGATGTCATGTTCGGCATCGCTGGTGGTATGGCCCACGCTGGCATTCAGACTCAGCGTATCAGTGATGCGTTTGCCAAGCGTAATGCTGATGCCGCGATTCCAGGCGTCGCGAATATCGTTGTTGAACGTAGCGCGACTTAAATCAGCAGCAACGGTAAGCACTGACACCCGGTCGCCGAGGCCAAACTTATGGTTGATACTCGACGCAATCCCAAGCTCAGAATTACTCATGCCGCTGTGCTGGACAAACTGGCGCCGGGCAACAGAAGCCCCAACGATAACTCCGGTGTAGATGCCTGGCTGCCAGTGGTGACCGCCTACGGCACTTGCGCTCAAACCGGTATCGTCAAATTTATCGGAGCTCTGCTGGGCACGCGGCAAATTATCAGTGAACAGTCCCTCCATGGTGACTTCACCAAACCATTGGGCCTGGGCAACCAGTGGCGTTTGCACCAGCAGTAACAATGCAGAAAGGCGCAACACTGCATGGAACATTCACTACCTCACACAAATAAGCACACAAATAGGGACAGACCACATTTAAAGCAAATTTTAAGCTAAATATAGTCTGTCCCAATCACGAGCAGCTGCAAACACAACCACGCAAAAGTTCCGGCCACGGCATCATCCAGCATAATGCCAATGCCGCCCTTCACGTTTTTGTCGAGCCACGAAATCGGAAAGGGTTTGACGATATCAAAGAAGCGGAACAGCATGAAGCCAACTACTATCCACCACCACTCCGGCGGTGCCGCCAGTAGCGTGATCCACAAACCGACAAACTCGTCCCACACAATACCGCCGTGGTCGTGCACTCCGAGATCTTTCGCGGTCTTGTCGCAAATCCATATGCCGAAACCGAACAGTGCAATCACAGCCAGCGCATAACCCGCGAGCGGCAACTGGTTCAGCAGCAGATATAAAGGTACAGCAGCGAGTGTGCCGCAAGTGCCAGGGGCTTTGGGCGCGAGACCACTGCCCAGACCGAAGGCCAGGAAGTGAATGGGATTACGCAGTACCTTAGCTGAAATGCTCATAACCCTGTGACTTGAAGTCCATCGGTCTGCCAGACAAATCGATCACTGCCACACCTTCGCCTTTGGCGACCTTGCCGATTCGAGTGACACGTACGCCGGCTTTCTTCGCTGCTGCGGCAACTGCCCGTTTCTTGCCTGCCGGTGCGGTGAAGACCAGTTCGTAATCATCGCCAGAGGTGAGCGCGAGTCGGAATACGTCGGTGGAGGTACACAGCGCCATAAGCACGCCAGCCAGAGGGATGGCGGCAATGTCTACGGTGATTTGTACTTTGCTGCTGCGTGCCATATGCGCGAGGTCGGCCAGCAGGCCGTCGGACACATCCTGCGCCGAGCTGGCAATGCCGCGCAGTGCCTGGCCAAGCTTCAGGCGTGGTTCCGGTCGATAGTAGGCAGTGAGTAATTCATCGCGTTGTGCGTCTGAAGCGATGGCGCATTTCCCTTGCCAGTAATCAAGCGTCAGCCCGGCGCGGCCAGTGATGCCTGATACATACACATCGTGTCCTGCCTTCGCGCCGCTGCGCAACAAGGCCGTGCCGGTGGGTACCAGGCCCTGTACCTGAATCGCGATTTGCAGCGGACCGCGCGTGAGATTGCCGCCAGCCAGCGGGCAGCCATATTGCATGGCACACTCGCGCAAGCCTTCAGAGAAAGCGGCGAGCCAGGTTGCGTCGGCCTTCGGCATGGTCAGCCCAAGAGTGAAACACAAAGGTTCGGCACCCATTGCGGCAAGATCACTGAGATTAACCGCGAGTGCACGGTAGCCGATACGCGCAGGATCAGCGCCAGCGGGGAAATGCACGCCGGAGACCAGCACATCCATGGATACTGCCAGTTGCTTGCCGCGCGGCACATTCAACAGTGCACAGTCGTCGCCGATGCCGAGGGGGATATTGCGATTCAAGGTGGGATCAGAACATAGGCCAGGTTGCTGGAAGTAGCGGGAGATGATGTCGAATTCACTGAGAGGCATATCGTTTGCTCAGGCGTCACCCCAGCGACAGTTTCACGGTTTTGCTAATTCAGTTGTGCGTAACTGCCGCGCGGTTTTGTCGAGTACTCCATTGATGTACTTATGACTCTCGGCAGAACCGTATTTCTTCGCGAGCTCGACGTACTCGTTGATGACAACCTTGTACGGCACATCTATGCGCTGGCTAAGTTCAAACATGCCCAGTTGCAGAATACCGGTTTCGATCGGATCGAGCTGGCTGGCCGGTCGGTCGAGGTGTGCCGCGTACAGCGCATTCAATTCGGCAGCGTGCTCAGTGATATGGGACAGCGCATGATGGAAAAAATCCCAGTCAGTCTTTTTGCCGTTATCAGCGCGGAATTCTGCTTCTATTACTTCTGCTTCGCTACCGGAGAGTTTCCATTGGTACAGCGCTTGCACCAGGAGGTCGCGTGCGCGTTTACGGTGGGATATCGGAATCTTCCCTCTGTCTTTATTGCTTCCTTTATTGCTTCCTTTATTACCTTCGTCTGCCATGGGTTCTGTGCTCAGCCCTGCAACTTGCGGAGCAAGCTAACGAGCTCAAGCGCGGTCATCGCCGCATCGGCGCCCTTGTTGCCGGCCTTGGTGCCAGCGCGTTCAATCGCCTGTTCGATGGTGTCCGTCGTCAACACGCCGAACACAACAGGCAGGTCCTGCGCCATACCGACCTGACCAAGTCCCTTGGCACATTCACCGGCAACGTAATCGAAATGCGGGGTGCTACCCCTGATCACTGCGCCAAGCGCGATGATTGCATCGTATTTTCCGGAAGCCGCAACCCGTTTCGCAACGAGCGGCAGTTCAAACGCGCCCGGCACTTTGATCACGGTGATGTTCTTGTCAGACACGCCGTGGCGGGTCAGCGCGTCAATGGCACCGCTTAACAAGCTGTCCACAATGAAGCTGTTGAAGCGCGCTGCGACAATCACGTAGTTCGCATTCGGCGCAGTGTAATCGCCTTCGATGATTTTGACGTTGCTCATAGAGGTCTCTTTGTCCGGGGACAGACTCCGCACGGAGCCTATCCCCCTTTCATAGCTCGTTCGGGATAAATTCTACGACTTCCAGGTCGAAACCGGAGATCGCGTACTTGGTCGGATAACTCAGCAGCCGCATCTTGCCAACCCCGACATCACGCAAAATCTGCGAGCCGGTACCAACCATCAGATACGAGCCCGGCGGCACCGGCACAAGCCGGTCGGTATCGCTCTGTTCGTGGAATTGTTCGAGCTGCTCGGCCACTTCGCCGCTGCCTCTTTCGTTGGCCAATACTACCACAACGCCCTTGCCTTCCTGGCTGATGCGCGCCATCGACTGGTGTAACGACCAGGACGGCCGCCGCGGATTGGCAACACCCAGCAAGTCGCGAATCGTGTCAGTAACCAGCACGCGCGCGAGTACAGGTTCGTCCGCTGTAATCTTGCCTTTGACGAGCGCCAGATGAGTCTGGTTGCTATCCTTGTAAAGGTCGCGGTAGCAGTACACATCGAAGTCGCCGTGTTCGGTCGGCAGATGGTACTGGTGCGTGCGCTCGACAGTTTTTTCGGTGGCGATGCGATAGTGGATCAGGTCCATGATCGTGCCGATTTTCAGGTTGTGTTCGAGTGCAAATTTTTCAAGATCAACCCGGCGGGCCATCGAGCCGTCGACATTCATCACTTCGCAGATCGCGGCAGCTGGCGTAAAGCCCGCGAGTCTTGCCAGATCGCAGCCGGCTTCAGTATGCCCCGCACGGCGCAGCACGCCACCATCTTTTGCCATCACCGGAAAGATGTGACCGGGAGTAATGACATCGCTGGGCTTGGCATTTTTGGCGACAGCTGCCTGAATCGTGCGGGCACGGTCGGCGGCGGAGATGCCAGTCGACACGCCGGCAGCAGCTTCGATTGAAATCGTGAAGTTGCAACCGAACAGCGTCTGGTTGGACTGCACCATTGGCGCCAAATTGAGCTGCTTGCACCGATCCTGCGTCAGTGTAAGACAGATCAGTCCCCGTGCATGCGTAGCCATGAAGTTGATGTCTTCGGCGCGCACCTTGTCCGCGGCGATAACAAGGTCGCCTTCGTTTTCACGATCTTCATCGTCCATCAGGATGACCATCTTGCCTTGACGGAAGTCGTCAAGAATTTCCTGGATCGTGTTCAACTGCATGGTTATTTTCCTGCGAATCCGGCTTTGGCCAGTTTGTCGAGAGTCAGTCCCGTAGCTGTTTCCGCCTTGCCTTCAAGCAAACGTTCAAGATAGCGACTGATTACATCCACTTCCACATTCACTTTCTGCCCTGGTTGGCACTGCTGAAGTGTGGTGCGTTCTGCGGTGTGCGGAATGATGTTGACGCCGAAAGTATTGCCGCTGACTTCATTCACCGTCAGGCTCACGCCGTCGAGACACACCGAGCCCTTGTGTGCAATGTACCGCGCCAGTGCCGGCGGCACCCGGAACACGAGGCGCTGACTGCGTCCATCTGGTTTGTGGCTGACAAGCTCAGCGATACCGTCGACATGGCCGCTGACGATATGGCCGCCGAGCCGGCTCTGCGGCGTCAATGCCTTTTCCAGATTGACAAGGTCACCGCTGCGCAGTTCCTGCATGGTGGTACAAGCCAGGGTCTCGCGCGAGACGTCGGCATCGAAACCATACTTGGTAATGGCGAGTGCCGTCAGGCAAACACCACTCACGGCGATGCTGTCGCCCGTGGCTACATCGCTGAAATCAAGTTGCTCGCTCTGCACGCGAATGCGCCAGTCACTGCCGGTGTCGGTAATGCTGGCGAGGGTGCCTGTGGCTGCGATGATGCCGGTAAACATGGATTTCCTTCTTATGCGGCCGGTAAAACGCGGAGGCGCATTCTACAATCTTTTCCCACCATTGCCACATCAAGGAACTCCAGCCGAATGCCATCAGCCAAAGTTTTTATTCCCGGCAATTTTAGCAATGGCTGCGCATCGCTACCCAGCAATTGTGGCGCGACGTAAACAATGAGTTCATCGACAAGGCCGCCGGCCATCAGCACGCCGCAGAGGGTGGCGCCAGCTTCGATCAAGACTTCATTGCAATACAGCTCTTTGGCCAAGTGGCGGAACAAGACCCGCAGATCAACGCGTCCGTTCATATCGGCAAAGTTTTTGATGGTGAGCTCAGCACCACTAGTTGTTGCCGCTTTGTGCAACTCTTGCGCTCCGCGTTGAGCTGTCTGTGCACAGGCCAGCAACACCCGACCGGGTGCTTGCAGAATTTTGGCTGACGCCGGGGTTTTCATGTTCGAATCCACAATCACCCGTATGGGCTGATTGCCGGCATACTCTGGCAAGCGTACGGTCAATTGCGGATCATCTTTCAACAAAGTGCCAGCCCCGGTCAGCACCGCGCAACTGCGGGCGCGCAGCAGTTGCACATCCGCGCGCGCTTCCATACCGGTAATCCACTGGCTTTCGCCACTAGCCATTGCGGTGCGGCCGTCAAGACTCATCGCCAGTTTCAATCTGGTATAGGGCATGCCGCTGCGCATGCGTTTGTTGAAACCGGGATTGATCAGCTCTGCTTCTTCGGCGAGTAATGGACCTTCAACGGCAATGCCCGCAGCGCGTAGCAGCGCGAGCCCTTTACCATTGACGAGAGGATTCGGATCTTCGAGCGCATACACAACGCGCTCGACACCGGCTTGAATCAAGGCTTCAACACAGGGGCCTGTGCGGCCATGATGGGCGCATGGTTCCAACGAAACGTACGCAGTCGCGCCGATGGCTCTGGAACCTGCCTGCTGCAATGCCATGATTTCCGCATGTTCCCTGCCGGCTACCTGGGTATGCCCTTTGCCAATGACTTTTCCGGCACGCACCAACACACAACCCACCGCCGGGTTTGGCCGGCACTGTGGCAGCGCCTGGCCGGCCAGGGCGAAACAGAGACGCATGTGTTGATCGTCAAGGTTCATAGGAGAGAGGCACGCAGTCTGTGCACCTGCATCAGCTGTTGGAATTGTCCTGCGTGATACGGTCGATTTCCTCGCGAAACTCGTTGAGATCCTTGAAGCTGCGATAAACGGAGGCAAACCGCACATACGCCACTTCGTCGAGTTTGCGCAGTTCTTCCATTACCCGCTCACCCACAACTTTACTCGGAATTTCGCGCTCGCCCGAAGCGCGCAGTGAATGATTGATGCGCCCGATGGCTTCTTCCACTTGCTCCACGCTGACCGGGCGCTTTTCAAGCGCCTTCTGCAAGCCGGAGCGCAGCTTGTCTTCATTGAAGGGTTCGCGCATCCCGTTCTGTTTGATCAGGCGCGGCATCAACAGCTCAGCTGTCTCGAAAGTCGTGAAACGCTCCTCGCAAGTCACGCACTCACGCCGGCGCCGCACCTGGTTGCCTTCGGCCACCAGACGGGAATCGATGACTTTGGTATCCACCGCATTGCAGAACGGACAGTGCATGGGTTTGCCTTTTTAGGTGAATTAGCCGTAGACCGGAAATTTTTTGCAGAGCGCGAGCACTTTGGTTTTCACCTGCGCAATCAGCGCATCGTTGCTGCTGTCTTCCAGAATGTCGCAGATCCAGCCGGCCAAATCCGTCATCTCTTTGGTGCCAAACCCCCGACGCGTTGCTGCCGGCGAGCCAATGCGCAAACCGCTGGTGATGAAAGGCGGACGCGGATCGTTGGGCACAGCGTTCTTGTTCACCGTGATGTAGGCGCGACCCAACGCTTCATCAGCCTGCTTGCCAGTAATCTCGCGGCCAACCAGGCTTAACAGGAACAGATGATCGTCGGTGCCGCCCGACACGATTTCAAAACCACGCTTCAGAAATACTATCACCATTGCTTGCGCGTTCTTGATGATTTGCTTTTGATAGGCATTGAACTCGGGGCTCATCGCCTCCTTGAAACACACCGCCTTGGCCGCGATCACGTGCATCAGCGGGCCGCCCTGGTTTTCGGGGAACACGGCGAAGTTGAGTTTCTTGCACAACTCTTCATCGTCGCCCTGCGCCAGAATCAAACCGCCGCGTGGACCGCACAGGGTCTTGTGCGTAGTAGAAGTGACCACATGCGCATGCGGGAAGGGATTCGGATAGACGCCGGCGGCAACGAGGCCAGCAACATGTGCCATATCCACCACAAACCAGGCACCAACCTGATCGGCGATTTCACGCATGCGCTTCCAGTCGATGATGCGCGAATAGGCAGAGAAGCCGGCCATGATGACTTTGGGTTTGTGCTGCAGCGCAAGTTTTTCCACGCTGTCGTAATCGATTTCGCCGGTTTCAATATTCAGCCCGTACTGCACAGCGTGGTAGATGCGCCCGGAAAAGCTCACCGCTGCGCCGTGAGTCAGATGGCCGCCGTGCGCAAGGCTCATACCGAGCAAGGTATCGCCTGCTTTCATCAGCGCGGCATACACTGCGGTGTTGGCTTGTGAACCGGAGTGCGGCTGCACATTGGCAAACCCGCATTTAAATAACTGCTTGGCGCGTTCGATCGCCAGCGTCTCCACCACGTCAACGAACTCACAACCCCCGTAGTAACGCTTGCCCGGATAACCTTCAGCATACTTGTTGGTCAACACGCTGCCCTGCGCTTCCAGCACCCGGGGGCTCGTGTAGTTTTCGGACGCGATCAGTTCGATGTGCTCTTCCTGCCGAACGGCCTCGTTGGCAATGGCGGTGGCCAGTTCATCGTCAAAACCGGCAATGGTCATGGATTTGCTTAACATGGGGGTCCTCAGTAGAATTCCGGGCCTGCATTCTACCTCAATCCAGCGCTTTTTTAGGCTTAACTCCCTGTTTCTGGCTCATTCTGGTTTATTTATGGCTCAGTTTGTCTACACGATGCACCGCCTCGGCAAAGTCGTGCCGCCCAAGCGCGAAATCCTCAAGGATATCTCCCTCTCCTTCTTCCCCGGCGCCAAGATTGGCGTGCTGGGCCTCAATGGCTCGGGCAAATCGAGCCTGTTGCGCATCATGGCTGGTGTCGACAAGGAATTTATTGGCGATGCGCGTGCGCAACCGGACCTCAAGATCGGCTACCTGGAACAGGAACCGCAACTGAACGAAGCCAAGACGGTGAAGGAGAACGTCGAGGACGGCATTCGTGAAATCAAGAACCTGATCGACGAGTTCAACGGCATCAGCGACAAGTTCGCCGAACCGATGAGCGATGACGAGATGAATGCACTGCTCGAACGTCAAGGCGTACTGCAAGGCATGATCGATGCCTGCGGTGGTTGGGACCTCGACCGTACGCTGGAAATTGCCGCTGATGCATTAAGACTGCCGCCCTGGGATGCGGTGGTGAAGACTCTGTCCGGTGGGGAAAAGCGCCGCGTTGCCTTGTGCCGCCTCCTGGTCTCCAACCCCGACATGTTGCTGCTGGACGAACCAACCAACCATCTGGACGCCGGTAGCGTTGCATGGCTTGAGCGCTTCCTGAAAGATTTCGCCGGCACGGTTGTGGCGATCACGCATGATCGTTACTTTCTCGACAACGCCGCCGGCTGGATTCTCGAACTCGATCGCGGCCACGGCATTCCCTATGAAGGCAACTACAGCGACTGGCTGACGCAGAAAGAAGCGCGGCTGGAAACCGAAGCCAAGCAGCAGTCGTCAATGAGCAAAACCATCAAGTCCGAACTGGAATGGGTACGCCAGAATCCGAAAGGCCGCCAGGCCAAGAGCAAGGCGCGTCTCGCCCGCTTCGAAGAAATGCAGTCGAAAGAATTCCAGAGCCGCAACGAAACCATGGACTTGTATATTCCGCCGGGTCCGCGTCTCGGCGAAAAGGTTATTGAAGTGGAACATCTGTGCAAAGGTTTCGGCGATCGCATGCTGATTAACGATCTCAATTTCAGCGTTCCGCGCGGCAGCATCATTGGCATTATCGGCGGCAACGGCGCAGGCAAAACCACCTTCCTGCGCATGTTGGTGGGCCAGGAAAAACCGGACAGCGGCAGCATCACGCTCGGCGATACCGTCGACCTCGCCTACGTGGACCAGAGCCGCGACACGCTCGAGGGCAAGAACACGGTGTGGCAGGAAGTGTCCGAAGGTCTCGACATCATGAAGATCGGCAACTATGAAGTGCCGTCGCGCGCCTATGTGGGCCGCTTCAACTTCAAGGGCAACGACCAACAGAAATTCGTGAAGGACTTGTCCGGTGGCGAACGCAACCGTTTGCACTTGGCGAAACTGTTGAAGCGCGGTGCCAACGTGCTGCTGCTCGACGAACCGACCAACGATCTTGACGTGGAAACGCTGCGGGCGCTGGAAGAAGGCTTGCTGGCGTTCCCCGGCACCATCATTGTGGTGTCACATGATCGCTGGTTCCTTGACCGTATTGCCACCCACATTCTCGCCTTTGAAGGCGACAGCGAAGTGGTGTGGCACACCGGGAACTACACGGATTACGAAGAAGACCGCAAGAAGCGCAAGGGCGACGATGAGCCGACGCGTATCAAGTACAAGAAGCTGGCGTGATTACAGCTTGAAATAAAAGGGGCCGCGAGGCCCCTTTTTTTCGTTTTGAATTCTGGACACCCACTGCTCAGCTACGCCGCCCCCACGCGACCCAGGCAAGGATACCGGTCAACGCGATCAGCGACATCACCACCACCAGAAAGCCGTGGCCGCTTTCCGCCAGCGGAATGCCGCCCACGTTCATGCCGAAGAGGCCCGCCACCAGATTGATCGGCAGCGCCATCACCGTCACCACAGTCAACACAAACAGTGTCCGCCCGGTCTGCTCGGTGTTGATCGCGGCGAGCTCTTCCTGGATTAGCCTGACGCGCTCGACCAGTCCCGCCGAATCGCTGATCGCCGCGGAAAATTCTTCTGCAGCCTCTTGCAGCTCCTGCACATCGTCCTTTGAAATCCAGTCCAGTGGCCGGTTCAGCAAGCGGAACAGTGCCGCGGGTTCCGGTGCCAGCAAGCGTTGCAGGCGCACCAGCACACGCCGCATCGTGCCGAGCTCGGCACGCGTGGTCGAGGACCCACGATTCGCGAGCAGTTTGTCCTCGACGCCGTTCACTTGCGCGGTCGAGCGGCGCACAATGTCGGTAAGCATGTTCGCCTGTTCGTGCAGCAGATGCGCCAGCAATTCGACCGGGGAGTGAAAGGTATGGCCGCTGCGCACAACAACGCGTAACTGGTCGATTGAACGCAAGGGGCGCAGGCGCACGCTCACCAGGAAGCGGGGGCCGATACAAAGGCAGGTACTGCCGGCTCCGGTAGATTCCAGGCCCTTGCCGAACAACACATCGTGAATCACCGCGACCAACAAATCATCGTCGTGTTCGAGGCGTGTGGATTCAGCTTCGCCATGCAGGGAATCGAAAAACGCCGGGGGAAGTTTGAAATTCTGGTTCAGCCACGATTCCGTGGATGAATTAGCCAGGGAAAAGTGCAGCCAGAAAAATTCCGTCGGCCCTCCGCTGCTGTCATCGGAGAGGGCGCGCGCAGCTGCTTCAGAGCCAACCTCTTCGGCAGCGCGCCCGGATGTGAAGCGGTAACCCCAGATCAGACCATGCTGATCGGAACCGTAACTGGTATCAACCATTTGTCATCATCCAAACCAGCCTGCGTAATGCGATTAAGTGGCCATGTTTTCTACAATTGAAATTTTTTGCGTAGATCCTGCATTCGGGCTTTGTTCTGCTCGGGGCTGAGCGGTTGCGGTATTGTCTGTGGCAGTGCCACTGGCACTTGCATATCCAGCACCTCGCCGCGCAGCACGCGCTGGCACAACTGGTGATAGTTGTATTCGAACACCGGGAAAATTACCGACTGCGGTTCCGTGCTAAGCGCAAACCACGACGTGGCTTGCGCCGCCCGGTACACAGCTGGATGCGACCAGTGGTATTGCGCCTTGGGTTCCGGCGCGCAGCAGGCTTCGACATAGGCAGCATGCGCCAGCGGCAAACCGAACAGCGGTAGCGCGTTTTCGCAGGCAGCAACCACCGCCGCCACCGTAGGCAAATATTCCTGTGACTTCACTACCTGCCGGGTTGCACGGAGAATCACCTCTGGCGTGAAATCGCCCAGACAGGTCAGCCAGTATTTTTTCGCAAGATTGAGACTGCCTTCCTGGGCGTAAGCCTTGTGGAACTGGTTGTGGTAAGCGAGCTGAAGTTCAGCAAAGAGCTGGTTGATGGCATCGACATGGTCACGCCCGCCCTTCCCGGCTTTCTCAGCCTTGGCTTTTGCGCGCAATGCGGGCTTGGCCGCAGGTTCGGAGCCGGCCACGGTCAACACGCTGGGGAGTAACTTGTCGATGGTTTTCATACTGCTTCTTGCTTCTATATATAGTCGGTAGAGAGACTACGCCACCCGGAGCGGCAAAGTGGCCAGCCCGCGCAGTGCATTATTCAGGCGTCGGGTGGGGGTTCCCGCCAGTTCGATATTCTCCACCCGCTTGAGCAACTCCGCCAGAATCAATTCTACTTCCAGTCTGGCCACCATCTGCCCAACGCAGGCATGCACACCGCCACCAAAGCCGAGATGGCCCTTGGTTTCGCGGGTGATGTCGAACTTGGCGGCATCCGGCCAGCGTTTGGGGTCGCGGTTGCCGGCCGCGAACGGCACCAGCACCTTTTCATGCTGCGGGATATGGTAACCCGCCAGGTTGACTGGGGCCGTGGTTGTGCGGAAAAAATTCATTACCGCGCCTTCGAAGCGCAGGATCTCGTCAATCGCGCTGCGTGCCAGCTCGGGTTTGGCGCGTAGCAGCCGCCACTGCTCGGGAAAGCGGGCGAAACAATAGAGCGCATTACCCAAGCCGTTGATTGTGGTGTCGACACCGGCCGACAACAGCGAGCGCACGAGCATACCGGCTTCAGCTTCGGTCACTTCACCACGCTCGACCGCCGCGAAGACGTGCGCACCCAGCCCGTCCGGCGTCAGCGCTTCCCGCTTGCACTGGCTCATGATCCACGTAATCACTTGCTCGGAGTCCTGCATGGATTTCTCAAACAGGTGGTTGAGCGGACAGGCCGCGTTGAACGCGAGCGCGCCGTAGGCCAGCAGATTTTCACGCCCCATCTTGTTCAGGCCAACAGCGTCAGGAAACACTTTCAGCGGATAGATTTCGGCGAGGTCTTTCACGCCGTCAAATTCACCGCGCGCGACCAGTGCCTCCACCAATTCCGCTGCTTCCAATGCAAAAGTCTGCCGCATCTTTTCCATCGCCGGGCGTGACAGTACGCGGTTCAAAACGCGCCGTGTCACGCTGTGATCCGGCGGATCGACTTCGAGGATGATGCTTTTCGGGCGCCAGGATTTGCTGTGCAGGAAGTTATCGAGGCCGACGCCGTGCGCGGAGGAAAAATGCTCCCAATCAGCCAGCACGATGCTCAGTGCATCGTAGTCGAGCACCATGTAGCACCCATAGCGCTGCAACTTGACCACCGGCGCAATTCGGCGCAACTCTTCATACGCCGCAAAAGGCTCGTCCAGCATCGCATCGGAGAACGGATCGAAGTCGACAACCGGACACTCACTGCCTGCGGCCGCAGTAGATTCGGTAACAGGGCTCATATCAGACGGATAGAACATCGTCGCCGTACTGCATGACGCGATTGCGTCCGGCACTTGCTGAGGTAAAGGCTTGCGTTGGCCCTTTCCAGCAGCTGGGTGATATCGGCTTTGCTGGAAAGGGCTTCCAGTATATTTCTCATCTGGCGTAACCTGAGTGCCTTGTATCCATGGAGTCCATTGCTTTATCTTCGCCTGTCACCGTCACTCCTCTCACAACAATGCTGAACTGACTCAATGTTGAAGAAATGTCACTCTATTGCAGACCTGCGTAGCCTAGCACAGCGGCGCTTGCCCAAGGTAATGTTCGACTATATCGACGGCGCCGCCGAAGATGAAGTCACGCTGGCGCGCAATTCCAGTGGCTTTGGCCGCTGGCAATTCATGCCCCGCGCGCTGGTGGATGCCTCGAAGATAGATTTGTCCACGCGTGTCCAGGGCGCGGACATTGCCCTGCCCTTCCTGCTCTCGCCCACCGGCGGCAGTCGTTTGTTTCATCATCAGGGCGAACTTGCCGTTGCCGCCGCCGCTGCTGCTGCAGGCACCATTTATTCGCTGTCGTCGATGTCCACTCACGACATTGAAACCGTGGCCGCGCACACCCGTGGCGACAAGTGGTTTCAGATCTACGTGTGGAAGGACCGTACGGTGGTGCGTGAATTCATTCAACGCTGCAAAGCCAGCGGCTACAAGGCGCTGTGTCTCACGGTGGATGTGGCTACGCCCGGCAAACGCGAGCGCGATTTGCGCAACGGCTTCACGCTGCCGCCACGCTTTACTGCCGCATCACTGTTCGACATGGCGCTGCATCCTGCCTGGTGGTGGCACGCACTGACCGGCCCGCGCATTACGCTGGCCAACGTCATCGGCAAAGCGGGGATCGGTTTGAACAGCGCGACGTCGCTGGGCCAGTACGCGAATTCGCAACTTGATTCCTCGGTGACCTGGGACGATATGGCCTGGATGATCCGCGAATGGGGCGGGCCCTTCCTCATCAAAGGCATTCTGTCCACCGAAGATGCCAAGCGCGCCGTCGAGCTTGGCTGTACCGGTGTGATCCTGTCGAATCATGGCGGCCGCCAGCTCGATCATTCTGCCGCGCCAATCGATGTGTTGCCCGACATTGTGGCTGCCGTGGGCGGCCTTACCGAAATCATCGTTGATGGCGGGATACGCCGCGGCAGCGATGTGGTGAAGGCGCTGGCGCTCGGTGCCACGTCTTGCATGATTGGCCGTGCTTATTTATACGGGCTTGCTGCCGGGGGTGAGAAAGGGGTGAAGCACGCACTGAATCTGCTACAGGACGAGATCAAACGCACACTGATACTGCTGGGCTGTCCGGATGTGAAGAACTTGAATCGCAGTTATCTGCGGCGTACCGACTAGCGCCTGCCCGCAGCACAGCCCGCTCTGGCCTGCACGTTATTTGTTGCGTGCTGCCAGCGCCTCGACCGCAGCACGATTATCAGCCATTACCCGCTGGGTGATCTCCAACTCGCCGAAACGCTGGTACCACTGCGCCAGTCCTGGCACGTCGGCCAGCATGTCCCATTGATAGACCTGCTGTGTAATGCGGTTGCTGAGCACGAAGGAATAAAACACAAAAATGTCGGCAGCGGTGATTTCACTGCCAGCAATCCAGGGTGAGAATTGCGTCAATCGCGCCAAGGCTGCTAGTCCCTTGCGCCCTTCCGGCAAACTGGCCTCTTTCACGTGTTGCGGCACTTCACGATTGAAGATGACACCAACCAGATTGTGCGCCGGTGTTTCCACGTACAGCTCCTGTACCTTCATCAGTTGCCGCACCTTGGCGCGCGCGAATGCATCTTGGGGAAACAAGCGCGGCCCGGGAAAGGCTTCGTCCAGATAATCGAGGATCGCATCCGTCTCGCTGAGACAGCCGTGCTCCGTTTCAAGCAGCGGAACTTTGCCCATCGGACTTTTTTTCAGGTAGTCAGCTTCCTGGCTCGGCCGCGTGTTCACAAACTCGCACGCCATGCCTTTCGCCAGCACCGCATGCTTGGCCATGTTGTAGTAGTTGCTCATGGGTCCGCCGTGCAGTTTCATTCTGTGTCTCCAAAAAAAAGGGGATAGCGTGCTATCCCCTTCCATGTAGCCTTCGTTAGAACTTATCCCTAGAAGCTCACCGCGACACTGATACCATATTCACGCGGAGCATCTACACCAGCGAAATCAAACTGCCAGATGCTATCCATGAATCCGGAGTTGATGTAGTACTCGTTGGTGGCGTTGTTCACATAAGCCTGCACCGTGTAGTTGCCATCAGCAGGTACATAGATTGCGCGGGCGTTAACGCGCCAGATATCGCCGCTGCGGGTGTTGCCACCGTAAGCATCTTCACGATAGCTCGGTACTTGTGAGCGCCAGAAAAGTCCGGTGTAGTTGGCCTGGATGCGAGTAGTCAATGTAGCACCGCCCAGCACGCTCCAATCGTAGGAACCCCAGAAGCTGTAGCTCTTGTCCGGTGCACCACCAAATTCAGTATCAGGCGTAATCTGCGCACCTGCCTTGATGCCTTTGTATTGGGTATCCAAGGTGCCGATGTTGGCGCCCAAGGTCAGCTCAGGCGTTGCAGCGTAGGTCACTTCCAACTCCAGACCAGAAGCTTCACCGTTGGAGGCATTCTGGGTAACGGTTTCGGTTACTGGTAACTTGGTTCCACGGTCGATCACCGACGCCGCCAACTGAATATCCAGCCAATCAGTCATGAAGTAGGTGGCATTCACGCGCAAACGGCCATCCATGAAGTCGCCACGCATCCCAATCTCAGTGTTCTCGATGGTTTCGGGAGAGAATGGTGAAATCCCCCGGCCCAGCGAATCTTCAAAGATTGAAACCCCGCCCGAGTTGAAACCTTCGCTATAGCTGACATAGGCCATCATATCTTCGTAGATGTCGTAGCTGCTCACGAAGCGGTACGTGGTTTTGCTGAAACTGAAATCGTCGGAACCGTCATCAGGCAAAATAGCCCCATTTACTGCCCGATCCAGGTTGGCAAAACCGGTGTCCCAAGTAATCGGACGTCTTTCCACCGTGCCATCCAGTTTACCAGCAGCAATGTTGAGGGCCGCAGCAGTGTTGTCCTGTTGGTGGTGACGGAAACCCCCAGTGACATCCCAGCGGTCATTGATGTCGTAGGTGAGTTCGCCGAAGATCGCGTCGCCGTCCTGGCTGTTATAGTTGCTGCGATCGGAGCCATCCAGGCCAGTGGTGCTGTTGAAGCCTACTACGGTGGCAAACAGCGGAACCCATGCCGTAAACGCAGTACAGGGTTGTGGCCAGCCACTTACCGAGTTGGGGTTCAGGCCGGGGAAGGATAGGCCTCGCTGCGCAGGAGTCATCTTGCACGCGGCGGAATTCAACACAGTGTTGTAATCGAGGGTCTGTGGACGGCCCGAATTCCGGGTTAGGAACGTAACCGGGGGGCCACCCACCACACCGCCATTGCCATTGCCCCAGCCATTGGGGAACTTCCAGTCGGAATGCGACCACTCCACACCACGGGTCCGCGTGTTCTGTTCCCAAGTAAAGGCACCGATAACCGCGTTGATGCGGTCGAAAGTGAAGTTGAATTGCACTTCATGGCTTTCATATTCGGTTTTGTTCAGGTCGTAGTTGGTGAAGAAGTTGAATTCAGAACCTGCGTAGTCAGACCATACTTCGCTGCTTACTGTGTTGTCGCCGTAGATGTATTTGGCGGAGACGATGTCATTCAGTTCATAGTCAACGATAAGGGTGTTGGACTTGGTCCGGACTTCGTCAGGGCTGCGCTGCAATTTGGTGCTTTGATATTCGCCAAGTTGACCGCCTGCGCAGCCAGCTACTGTTGATTTGCAATTAAAGCCCCGGCCACCGGCGGCAAGACTGGCAATGTCGTGCGCTTCGGCGATGCCCACTTGCCAGCCATTGTTGTAGGCCACCTGCGGGTTGATGAAAGTTTGCACACCGGCGCTGGTTTGCAATTGATAGTCTTGCTGGTGAATGTAGCGGAAGCTCAAGGACTCCGTTGGATCCCACACCAGGTCGCCACGCGCCACGCGGTTTTCCAATTCACCATGGTTTTGACCCGTGGTGACGCTTTCTACATAACCGTCTTTATCGTAGCTGGCCACTGTCCAGCGGGATTTGAGGTTATCGCTAAGCGCGGTCAAGGGGACATCGATGGACGCAGAGACATCGCGGCGTTCGAAGGAGCCTGCGGACACATCGACTTTTCCACCAAACTCTTCAGCGGGACGCTGCGTGAAAATTTGTATGGAACCGCCAGTGGAGTCACGCCCTACCAGGGTGCCTTGTGGTCCACGCAGCACTTCGATGCGATCGAGTTCTACAAATTGGCGCTGCAACAAGCCCGCACCGGATACCTGCCACACCCCGTCAATATAGGTGCCAACGCGCGGAATACCGCGCATGTTGAAGTTCCCGAAAGTGGTGTTGGCCGGGCCACCGTAGATTTGTACGTTGGGAATAATGGAGGTGAGATCTTGGGCGTTCTCAATGCTCTGAACTTGCAAGGCTTGATTGGTAATGGCCGTAACAGCGAGCGGTGTATCCTGGACGTTAGTCGAACGCCGTGTAGCAGTGATCACAACTTCTTCAAGTGCAGCTGGTTGCGCAGAGGCAGTGGTACCAAACAACAGGGCTTGTGAGGCCACTGCTGCATAGATCGCTGTATGCAAAGTGTTAATTTTGAATTTCCGGATCATGGTACTCCCTCTTGATTTTAATGTTTGTTTGATAACGGTGAGTGGGGTATTGCGGCCTGATCTCTGTCAGGTAGCCGGAGTATATAGCCGCAATCGCGAAAGCACCATGCTTGTGCCAATTGCCACTTAACCAAAGCCAGTCCCAAAATTGCTTGGTCGGAATCGATAAAATTTTCGCAAACCGAACAAACCCCGGAACATTGGCCGGGTAGCATTCCCGGCGAACAAAGAAAGTCTCAAGAAGATTTCAACAGCATGCGGCCACGGCGCTCGCTGAACTTCCAGCCCTCGCCTGTCAGCACAAAGCGATCACGGAATTCACCGAAGTGAATCGCGCCACCGACACGGGGCAGTGGTTGGTCGATGCCGGGCGCCATCAAAAAGGACAGCGTGCAAATGCCGCTAGCTTCAGTGGCGGAATGCACCTCAACTACGCAGTTGTTGATCTGGTGTTGCACGACGATGGGTGGACGTTTCTTGAAAGCTGCCAGAATTTCTGTGCGTCCCTTGATTTCAACATCAGGCATCGTGGGGCGGATGAACAAGCTGTTCTCGATAAACAGACCGACAATCGCTTCATAGTCGCTAACGTCGCTGTGCAGCGCGTACTGCCGGCAGAGCTTTTCGCAGGCCCACTCGATTGCCATAAGGTCGATTGCATTCATTCGGGACATGGGCTGCACCTTTATCTTGTTTTTATTGGGTCCCGGTCATTATGCCTTCTTGTTCCAGCGCGAACAAACCAAGTATGATTCAAGGCCCCTGGGTGCAGTGAACCGGGCATAAAAACGAGAATGGCACGTATGAATACTCCAACCCTGGGCCTCGATCAGGCCCGCTTGCAACACCTGCGTGACGTCATTAACGATGACATCGCCAAAGACAAATATTTTGGTGCCGTGGTTTCAGTTGCCCGCCACGGCGAACCGGGCCTGCAGGAAGCTTTTGGTTACGGAGACGGCGCCCACAAACTGAAGCTTGCGACCACCTCGGTGTTCTCGTTGTTCTCGCTGACCAAGGCCTTCACCACGGTGCTGACCTTGCGCGCCATTGAACTCGGCCAGTTTGCCTTAACGACCCGGGTAGCAGAGATCATCCCTGAGTTTGCCGGCGGCCAGCGCGAGAAGATCAACTTCTTCCACCTCTTGACCCATACCTCCGGCTTGCCGGCGTTGTGGATTCCGAAACCCGGCATGCACATCGACCATCTGGACGAAATCATCGCGGCGATCTGCACCAATATCCGCTCGATCGACCCGCCCGGCACCCGGTGCCACTACTCACCGCTGTTCAATCATGCCCTGATGGGTGAAGCGGTGCGGCGCTGCGATCCGAAACAACGCAGCTACCGCCAGCTGTTGCAAGATGAAGTGCTCACACCGCTCGGTATGAAAGACACCGCGATTGGGCAACGCCGCGATCTGGCAGAGCGCCATATGTTCCCTGACTTTCGCGGCAAGCCGCCACAGGAACATTTGAGCCGCAACAACACCGATCCGCAGGGCGCCTTCAAGGACGAACACGCAGAGATGCCCTGGGTTGGCGGCATCTCAACCATGCCGGACCTGTTCAAGTTCTCTGAAATGTTGCGCCAGGGCGGTACCAGCAACGGCGCGCGCATTCTGTCGCCGGCGATGCTTGATCTCGCCACGCGCAACTGGACCGGCACACTGCCGAACGAACTCTACAAAGCCGTGGCGATCAACCACGGCTGGGAACCTTACCCTGCCTACATCGGTCTTGGTTTCTGTCTGAGTGGGGAAACCGTGTGCCCAAACCTGTTCGGCACGCTGACCACACCGCGCACCTTCGGCAACTACGGTTCAGGCAGCACGCTGTTCTGGGTTGACCCGGAAAGTGGTGTCAGCTTCGTGTGTGTGTCCGCCGGCATTATGCAGCAGGCGCCGAACATTGAGCGCTTCCAACGCTTGTCTGACATCGCGGCTTCGGCAGCGCTCTAACCTTTTATTTAAAGCCGCTGAAGGCTCTTTATATTTATATGGACGCGCTGCAGTTCGACTACATCATTATCGGAGCCGGCACTGCCGGCTGTGTGCTGGCGAACCGACTCTCAACCGACCCTGAGGCTACTGTCTGCTTGCTCGAAGCGGGGCCTTCCGACAATACTCCACTCGCACACATCCCCTCTTTCGTCGGCACCTTGATGTTCCACAAGCAGTACGCATGGGGTTACAAGAGTGTGCCGCAGCCCCAGCTGGGTGGCCGCGAAATCCTGTTGCCGCGCGGCCGCATTCTCGGCGGCTGCAGCTCGACCAACGGCATGGCGTACTTTCGGGGCCACCCACGCGACTTCGATGAGTGGGCAGAGATGGGCAACAAGGGTTGGAGTTTTCGCGAGGTGCTGCCCTACTTCGTTCGCTCCGAAAACAACGATGACTATCGCGACTCACCGTGGCACGGCACGCAGGGCGAAATGCACATCTCACACGTGCGCAAATACAACCCGATGATCACCCCCTTTCTGGCAGCGACTGGCGCGATGGGCTACGGCCGCTGCACCGACTTCAACGGTGCTGCCGACCCAGCCGGTTTCGATGTGCGCCAGAATGCCATTCACAAGGGCCGCAGAGTATCCGGGGTCACTGCGTTTCTTGACCCGGTACGGCAGCGCCGCAATCTTGACATCACCACTGCCTGCCTCGTGCGCAAAATCATTATTGAAGACGGGCGTGCGACTGCTGTGGAAGTGGAGCGCAACGGCGCTGTGCTGCGAATCAATGCGCGCCATGAAGTGCTGTTGTGTGCCGGCACCTACGGCTCGCCCGCCATACTGCAACATTCCGGCATCGGCGATGCCACCGCGCTGCATCGTCTTGGTATTGAAGTGAAGCTGCATCTGCCTGCTGTAGGCCGCAACCTGCACGATCATCCGTCTACTGTCGTGCAGATGAAGAGCAGCAACAGCGAGTCGTACGGCATTTCGTGGAAGGCGCTGCCACGTAATGCGCTGAGCGTATTCCAGTACCTCTTGTTTCGCAGCGGCCAGATCGCCGGCAACCTGTTCGAAGTCACCGGCTTTCTGCGCACCACTTCCGGGCTTGATCGGCCTGACGTGCAGTTTGTGTTCATGCCTGCGAACCGGCCCAACCCGGGCTTTCCCTTTCCGGTTGGGCACGGCTTTGGCATCAATTCGATCCTGTTGCGCCCCAAGAGTCGCGGCAGCGTTACTATTGCCTCGAGCGATCCGCGCGCAGCGCCACATATCGACAATGCTTTTTTGCGCGACGATGCCGATGTGGAGCCTTTGCTGCGCGGCTTGCGCATCGCCCGCAATATTCTCGCGATGCCGCAATTGGCAAAATATCAGGCTACAGAAATATTGCCCGGCCCTGCGCTCGACAAAGATGACGAGCTGCGCGATTACATGAAACGCACCTGCACCGCTGTGCACCATCCCGGTGGCACTTGCCGCATGGGCAGCGATGCAGACGCTGTTGTCGATCCGCAATTGCGCGTGCGCGGCATTGGTGGCTTGCGCGTGGTTGACGCGGCGATCTTCCCGCGCATGGTCGGTGGCAACTCCAATGCCGGCGTGGTGATGGTTGCAGAAAAAGCCGCAGACATGATTTTGGGCAAGGCCCCGCCCCCACCGATTGATTTGATATGAGGAAACATCCATGAGCGAAACCTACGACATTGTCACCATCGGCTCCGGCCACAACGGCCTCGTGGCTGCGGCTTATCTCGCTGCAGCGGGAAGAAAAGTTCTGGTCGTTGAACGCCAGCCCTGGTTCGGCGGCGGCGTAATCACCAAGGAGCTGACGCTGCCCGGCTTCAAGCACGACCAGCACAGCATGGCGCACATCTTCATTCAGGCGAACCCACTGATCAAAGATGACGAACTTGGCCTGCTGGCGAAATACGGCCTCAAGTACATCTATCCGGAAATTCCGCTGATGTCGGTGTTTCCTGACGGCCAGACGCTGGCCTTGTACACCAACCGCGACAAGACCTATGCGGAGATAGCACGCTTCTCGCAGCGCGACGCCGAATCCTACCTGCGCTTGTCTGAACTTGGGGCAACTTATCTACCCGCTATAGTTGGCGGCATGTTCTCGCTGCCAGCGCCGACCGGCGCGATGTACGCCTTTATGGACCAGTCCAAAGAAGGTCGCCAGATGATGTCGATCATGCAAAAGAGTGCGTACGACATCGTGAAGGAATACTTCACTGACGAGCGTGTATTGCTGCACTTCACGCGTATGGTCAGCGAGAACCTGACCGGGCCTGAGGAAAAAGGCACCGGCATTGGCCTGTTTGTGTTCCTCTCGTTTCTGGAGAAGTACGGCATTGGTGTTGCGCAAGGCGGCAGCGGCATGTTGTCGGAGGCGCTGATTCGTTGCATTGAGGATCATGGCGGCAAGGTTATGGGCAATATCAGTGTCGATAAGGTGCTCACAAGCAAAGGCCGCGCTGTGGGCATCCACACCACCGACGGCCGCACCTTCAACGCGAAAGACGGTGTCATCGGTGCGATCCATCCACACGATCTCGGCAAGTTCATCGACGGCGTCGAACCTGGCATCGTCAAGGCCGCAGCAGACACAGAACTCACAGCGAACGTCGTGTTCACGATTCACGCAGCGCTGAACGAACCACTGAAGTTCAAGTGCGGTGACAAGGCACGCAGCGCGATGATGATCGAACTGTTGCCCGACCGCCTCGACACCCTGCGCGGGCATTTTGATGATCTGCGCTACGGACGCCTGCCGAAAGATGCGCTGATCGGCCTCGGCTCAGTAACCAACATCGACCCGGGCCGCGCGCCGGCCGGCAAAGCCACAATGCATGCCTGGGACTACGTGCCGTACGAACACCCGAACGGCGGTGCGAAGGCTTGGGACACCCACAAGGATGCGTTCGCTGATTCGATGCTGGAAAAAATGGGCGCGTATGTCACGAACCTGACCAAGGAAAATATCCTGGCTCGCCACTGCGACAGCCCACTCGACATGGAGCGCCACTCCGCCAGTTTCCGCAAAGGCGACATCCATGGTGTCGCGTTCAACCTGGTCCAGAGCGGCGCACACCGCCCTACCCCAGACCTCGGCCAGAACACCGTGCCAGGCGTTGACCGCTTCTATCTCGTCGGCCCCTTCCAGCATCCGGGCGGCGGCGTGTTCGGCGCCGGCCGCGCCACCGCGATGAAGATGTTCGACGATCTCGGCCTGTCGCTCGACCAGATCAACTAACTGAATGGGGTCAGACCACTTTTGCGCCTTCTGCAAAAGTGCTCTGACCCCGATCTTGGACATAATATGAAGTTATATGCACCAGACAACAGCGTGCTGATGGAAATCAGCGCGCTGGAACGCAAAGGCAATGAACTGATCGTCAAGGGCAAGGTGTTCGGCTCGATGCCGATGACCGCGAAGCTCCGCCCGGAAGAAGCCCGTAAAGGCCTGAAGCTGATTGGCTTCAAACTTGCATTTTTCCTGCTGACCTTCCTTTGCAGAAACACCGAGAAAAAATAACGGGGGTCCGCACCCCGAGGGCGTAAAAGCCCAATTACCCTGGCTGCCCGGATGAAGTTGCACTACTTTCAACACGAACCTTTTGAAGGCCTCGGCATGATTGCCGAGTGGGCAGCCCAGCGCGGACACGCCTTGGTGCAAACAGCTTTTTTCGCAGCGGCTCCTTCCCTGCCAGCATTGAGTGACTATGACGCCCTCATCATTATGGGCGGCTCAATGGGCGTCTACGATGAGGACCAGTATCCCTGGCTCGTTGCGGAGAAAGCCCACATTCGCGCCGCGATCACCGCGGGCTTGCCGGTTCTGGGTATTTGCCTGGGCGCACAATTGATTGCAGCGAGTCTTGGCGCCAAGGTTGCGCCGCAAACGCACAAGGAAATCGGCTGGTTTCCTGTTGCCATGACAGAGGCCGGAGCGCAGCATCCCCTGCTCTCAGGCTTCAATTCCGCGATGACGGTTTACCACTGGCATGGCGACCGCTTTGAATTGCCCGCAGGCGCGGTGCATTTGATGAGCAGTGCTGCTTGCGACAATCAGGCCTTTCTTGTGGGTGCGCGGACTGTGGGGCTGCAGTTCCATCTGGAAATGGATGCTGCCGCCGTGCAGGCTATCGTGAAAGAGTGCGGCCACGAACTCGAACATGGGCCATGGATTCAAAGCGGTGAGGAGATGCTGGAGAAGGCGCAGGGCGCTGCCACGCGCCGCGCCCTCTATTCCTTGCTGGACAGATGGATTAAAGCCCAAGCTTAGGCCACTACGCCCATCACATAATGGCTGTCCATGTATTCGCGGATCTGATGGACCAGCCCGTCTTTCACTTCAATAACCCAGCAATACTGGTTGTTGTAGGTCTTGCCGTTGCGCAACTTGCCCATGCCGCGCGTTTCGGCGCACACGGTGTTGCCCTTGGAGAAAATATTGTCGACGACAGTTTTCGGGTCGCCATCTTCGAAAATGCCGCGCACCGGGGCCAGGAACTCATCGACGATCACATCACGCGGGGTATGTATGCCGGCGCCGGGAACATCCTTCACCATCGGGATCCAAGCAGCATCAGGATGGAGCGTGGCGCGGATCTTCTCCAGATCGCCGGTGCTCAGGGTGGCGAAAAAGTTGCGGACGAGTTGTTCGTTTTGCTCTGGTGTTGCCATGGGATTTGTTTCCTCTTTATATGGGCATTTAAATGGGGACAGACCACGTTTATTCTCGATCGGTGTGTGCAAATAAACGTGGTCTGTCCCCAATTAGTGTGCCGGGATGATACAAGCCCGGCGCGACTGCGACAAATGCTTGTTGTATGATCCGGCCATGAACCGCACACTTGAACCCTACGCCGTTTACGCCATCCGCTATGCCACGCTGCAGAAGCGCGCCAGCGAGAATTTCATCGGCGGCGATCCACACGACGGCCCGATGCCCATGGACTATTTCGTGTGGGTCGCGGTCAGCAAGAGCAAGACTTGGGTCATCGACACCGGCTTCAACGCCGCCATGGCCAAGCAGCGCAAGCGCGAATTTCTGCGCTGCCCCACTGAGGGCCTGAAGCTGCTCGGCATCGACGCGAAAAAAATCGACGATGTGCTCGTCACCCACCTGCATTACGACCACATCGGCAACTTCGACCTTTTCCCCAAAGCCCGCTTCCACCTGCAAGACAGCGAGATGGCCTACGCTACCGGTCGCCACATGGGCAACGGTTTCCTTGCTGGCGCTTATGAAGTGGAGGAAGTGATTGGCATCGTGCGGAAAGTGTATGCAGGCCGCGTGGTATTCCACGACGGTGATGTGCAGCTGGCTCCCAATCTGTCGTTGCACCACGTTGGCGGACACACCAAAGGTTTACAAGTGGTGCGGCTGTGGACCAAAAAGGGTTGGCTCGTGCTCGCATCTGATGCAAGCCACTACTATGCGAACATGCATGAAGGGCGGCCATTTCCGGTGGTGGTGGACATCGGGCAGATGGTGGATGGCTGGAAGAAATTGCACATGCTGGCCGATGCACCCGAACTGATCATCCCCGGCCATGACCCCGCCGTGATGAAGCGCTTTCCCGCTGCCAGCAGCAAGATGAAGGGCATAGTCGCAAGACTTGCTTGAGTCTCAGGCAGAACCCCTCGCTCCACACTACTGAATAAATTGTAAATCTTGTTATGGCCGCGCGCCTCCCGGATAATCCGGATCCTGTCTTTGCGGAGTATGCTGTCAATGAATTTTAAAAAATGGGCCTTTACCATA
>CAMDML010000032.1 GCA_945902215.1 Klebsiella pneumoniae
TCTGAAGCGATCTACTCCAATACTGCAATTGCGGCCTGCATCCGTGTCGGCTTGGTGAAAGCCGGTTTGCCCGAAACCGCTGTGCAAGTAGTAGAAACTACTGACCGCGCTGCGGTAGGTGAGCTGATCACAATGCCGCAGTACATCGACGTAATTGTGCCCCGTGGAGGCAAAGGGCTGATCGAACGCATCAGTAAAGATGCGCGCATTCCGGTGATCAAACACCTGGACGGTGTGTGTCATGTGTACATCGATGATCATGCCGATTTCGACAAGGCCATCCGCATTGCGGTGAATGCCAAGACCCATCGCTACGGGGTCTGCAATGCCATGGAGACGCTGCTCATCAGTTTCACAATGGCGGAAAAGGTCATGCCCGCGCTGGTGGCGCAGTACCAGGCGGCTGGCGTTGAGTTGCGCGGCTGCAATCGTGCCCGCGCCATTATGTCCGGCATTGCTCAGGCGACGGAAGCAGACTGGTATGCAGAATATCTGGCGCCAATTCTTGCTATTCGGATCGTGGACGGTCTCGATCAGGCGATCGAACACATCAACAAATACGGATCGCAGCATACCGATGCCATCGTCACTGAGGATTACACGCGGGCGCGGCGCTTCCTGCGTGAAGTGGATTCCAGCTCGGTGATGGTTAATGCCTCGACTCGTTTTGCTGATGGTTTCGAATACGGTCTCGGCGCCGAAATCGGTATTTCCACCGACAAGATTCATGCGCGCGGTCCGGTGGGGCTGGAAGGTCTTACCTCGCAAAAATATGTTGTGCTCGGAGATGGGCATGTGCGCACGTAGCCGGCACGCGCGGTGAAAGGGAGCGCGACGCGTATTGGCATCATGGGCGGGATGTTCGATCCCGTGCACAACGGCCATGTGTTGTTGGCCCAGAGCGCGCGCCAGTACTGCCAGCTTGATTCGGTAAAAATGTTCCCCTGTGGCACTCCTGTCCACCGCAGTAATGCAGTAGCCGCCGCAGAGCATCGGGAGGCAATGCTAAAGCTGGCATGCGGCGACCATGACTGGTTGCAAATTGATACGCGCGAGTGCGCATCAGCTGCGCCGTCATATACGTACCATACGGTGTCTGCGCTGCGTGCTGAACATCCGTCTGCCACACTGTTTCTGTTGCTGGGTCTCGATGCTTTTCTCGCGCTGGATACCTGGTACCGCTGGCAAGACTTGTTTGCTCTGGTGCATATGGTGGTAGCAGTAAGACCCGGTTACAAATTTGAACCGGGAACACTGGCGCCTGCTTTCAGGCAGGAAGTTGGCGCACGTCTTGCTGGGCAAGCAAATGATGCAGCACAGCATGCGGCCGGGCGGATACTGCTGGTGGCGCTGGATTTGCCGGATATTTCGTCAACGCAGGTTAGGCGCCTGGTTCATGCGGGGGAGGACATTTCCGCGCTGGTGCCAGCGGCGGTGGCAGACTACATCGCGGCCAAAGCCCTGTACAAATAACATAAAGAGTCAACAACGAGGTAAGTGCATTGAAAGCCAGCAAACTACGCGATTTCGCCGTCAAGGCCATAGAAGATTTGAAGGGGCAGGATATTGCCTGTTTGGACATCCAGAAGCTGTCCACCATTGCTGATTACATGCTGGTGGTTACCGGGACCTCGACCAGGCATGTGAAGTCCATGGCTGACGAAGTTGCCAAACGCTGCAAGGCAGCTGGCATAGCGGTCAGGGGCGTGGAAGGGACGGATCAGGCCGAATGGGTCCTGCTTGATCTCGGCGATGTTATCGTGCATGTGATGCAGGCACCCGTGCGCAAACTCTATGATCTAGAATCGCTGTGGAGCATGTCACCGGGCAAGAAATGAAGCCTTGGGTTGCGCTAAAATGAAAATCCACCTGATCAGCGTCGGAACCAAAATGCCGGACTGGGTGGAAGCCGGTGTTGCCGAATACCGCAAGCGCTTGCCGCGCGATTTTGAGCTGCTCATTACCGAAATCCCGCTGGCGCCGCGCGGCAAAGGTGCTGATATCAGCAAAGCCAAGGTAAAAGAGGGTGAAGCCTGTCTGCGTGCCGTGGGCAAAGGCGACTTCCTGGTTGCCCTTGATGTGCAGGGCAAGGTACTTGGCACCGAACAACTGGCAGAGCAGTTCCGGGTGCTGCGGGACGGCGCTCGCAACGTGTCCCTGCTGGTCGGTGGGCCGGACGGCTTGTCGGTAGAATGCCTGGCGGCGGCTGATTCCCGCTGGTCCCTCTCGCCATTAACCTTTCCCCATCCCATCGTCAGGATCATCCTTGCCGAACAGGTCTACAGGGCTTGGAGTATTCTCGCAAACCACCCCTATCACCGGGGATAATGCGGCAATTTTCGTGGAATGTGACGGGATGCTGTTATTTTCGGTTTTTGCTATGTAGAATTACTGGGCAATTTCTCCTGTAATTACAATGAGTAATTGGTCGGACCTCAACGTTAAACCACCAAGTGTAGGCATCAGCCTAAAAATTCAGGTAAAAGTCCAAACTGAAACTTAAATCAATCTGAAATCAATCTGAAATAAAAGGCATCTGACAAAAGCCACCATGACCGACCGCTACACCCTCAAGGATCACACACTGGAACGGCAGATTTTTCTCTCCCGTTTGCTGATTGGAGGCGGTGTTGCTCTTTTGCTTCTGGTCGCGCTCGTTGCTCGCCTCGTGTTTCTGCAGGTTTATCAGCACGAATACTATTCCACGAAGTCAGATTCTTACCGTATTCAAATCAAGTCCGTCGTACCCAACCGTGGACTGATCTACGATCGTAACGGTGTGATCCTTGCCGAAAACAAACCTAGCTTCACGCTGACACTGGTCAAAGAGAGAGTCGGCAACATTGACACAAGTCTTGAGCTCGTCAGAACACTGATCGCGCTGACGCTAGAAGACGAGGAAAAATTCCGGGAGCGACTCAGTCACCGCGGCGTGCCATTCTCCTCCGTACCCTTGCGCTTCAACCTAACCGAAGAAGAGATCGCCCGGATTGCTGTCAACCAGTTCCAGTTGCCGGGCATCAGTGTCGAGGCCGAACTCATTCGACATTATCCGCAAGGCGAGTTGATGGCGCATGCGCTCGGTTATGTTGCAGCGATCTCCGAAGAAGATCAAAAGGCGCTTGATCCCGAGAATTACAGCGGTACGCGCCAGATTGGCAAGATGGGCGTGGAAAAGTATTACGAAGACATTCTGCACGGCCATGTCGGTTACGAAACCGTCGAGAAAAACGCACACGAGCAGGTCATGAAGGTGCTGGATCGCACCGACCCCGTTCCGGGACAGGACATTGTATTGTCTCTGGACAGCAACCTGCAGCGCGCCGCTTCCGAAGCGCTTGGCGAATTCCGCGGCGGAGTGATCGCGCTCGATCCTGCCACGGGTGGCGTGCTGGCCATGGTCAGCACACCTTCTTTTGATCCCAATCTGTTTGTGGCAGGCATCAGTCACGCTGATTATGCAAAGTTGAACGACCGCACCGAAACCCCGCTGTTCAATCGCGCACTCGGTCGTTATTCACCGGGCTCCACGATCAAGCCATTGCTTGGACTTGCCGCGCTCGACACCGGCTTGCGCACCCGGGAATACACAGTCAGTGATCCCGGATATTTCCATCTCGATGGTGATAGTCATATCTATCATGACTGGACTTGGTGGGGCGACAAGAACGGTCACGGCCTGGTCAATCTGGAAAAAGCAATTTACCAGTCGTGTGACATTTATTTCTTTGACCTCGCCACGGAAATGGACATCGATACGATGCACGATTTCCTGTCCCGCTTCGGTTTTGGACGCAATACCTCCGTGGATATTCCGCAGGCAAGCAGCGGTGTGTTGCCGTCGCGCGAGTGGAAACAGGAAGCTCTGGGGCAGCCATGGTATCCAGGTGAAACGCTCAATTCCTCAATCGGCCAGGGATTTACGGAGGTCACGCCATTACAGCTGGCCACAGCCACGATGCTGATCGCCAACAAGGGCAAATGGCAGCAGCCGGCCCTCCTCCGGCGCATCGGTACCGAAGCCCCGGACATTCAGCGTCCGCAGAGTATCCCCGACATCCAATTGAAGAATCCGGACGATTGGAACTTCATTCAGCAAGCCATGGCCTCCGTTGTCCACCGCTACAGCGGATATCGCGACAATGGTACCGCGTGGAGTTACATCACGATGGAAAATCCCACGGTGTATCGCATGGCCGGAAAATCCGGGACAGCTCAGGTGGTCGGCATGCCGGCCGATTTCGACACTGATGCCGAAGTGCCAGAAAAATACCGCGACCATGCGCTGTTCATCGCCTTCGCTCCGGTGGAAGATCCCAAAATCGCCGTGGCAGTTTTCGTCGAGCATGGGGTAGGCGGCAGCGGTATTGCCGGGCCGATTGCACGCAAGATTCTCGATGCCTACCTGCTTGGCCCGGACGGCCAACTCAAGCCGGAGTTCCGGCCACCGGCCGCTCCGCTCATCAGCAGCATGAATCCCTGATGCCCCGGCCGTGAGCGTTTTGGACTTTGGCAAACAAAGCGGTAGCCTCGGTTCAGGGCTCGAACGCAATCGCAGTCTCTGGGAACGCTTCCACATCGACCTTCCTCTTCTGTGCACACTGCTCGTGTTGCTCAGTTTCGGGCTGATGGTGCTTTACAGCGCTACTGACGGAAATATCCGAGACATGCAGCGCCAGGCGGGGTTCATCGTTTTCGCCATCTGCGTGATGGTGGTAGTGGCACAGCTCGAAGTGCGCTTTCTGCAAGTCTGGTCGTTGTGGATGTTTATCGGCGGACTCACTTTGTTATTGGCAGTACTCCTGATCGGTGATGTTGCCAATGGCGCCCAGCGCTGGCTGGATTTCCCGGGTCTGCCACGTTTCCAACCTTCCGAAGTGATGAAAATCCTTGTGCCTCTGTCAGTCGCGACACTCTTGGCGCGGCGCGCGATTCCCCCTAATTACAAGCAGGTGATTGGCGCCTTGCTGCTCATCGGCATACCTGCAGTGCTCGTGGCTAAACAGCCTGATCTTGGTACAGCCTTGTTGATTGGCGTCTCAGGCATTTTCGTGCTGCTGTTGTCAGGCATCCGCTGGAAGGTGGTATTCGCTGCGCTGACACTCGGCTTGATGGCAATTCCTGCCCTGTGGATTTTCTACCTGCAGGACTATCAGAAGAACCGCATTTACACCTTCCTGAATCCAGAACGCGAACCGCTGGGTGCCGGGTGGAACATCATTCAGGCGAAAACCGCGATCGGCTCGGGTGGACTGTACGGCAAGGGCTGGTTGAACGGTGTCCAGTCGCGCCTCGATTTCCTCCCGGAAGGGCAGACGGATTTTATTGTTGCCGTGCTCGCCGAAGAGTTCGGTCTAGTGGGTGTGGGCTTTTTGTTGACACTATATATTGTGATTATCGGGCGCGGATTGTATATTGGTGCCGTTTCTCAGGATCTGTTCTGCCGTCTGATGGCGGGCAGTATTTCCCTGACTTTTTTTGTATATGTATTCGTCAATATCGGGATGGTTTCCGGTTTGCTGCCGGTGGTTGGAGTGCCCTTGCCGCTGGTCAGTCTGGGCGGCACTTCCATTCTTACCTTGATGATCGGTTTCGGAATTTTGATGTCCATCCACACGCACCAAAAAACTCGCTGGGGGATTTGATACAGTGACGTTGTGGTCTTGCCTGACCAGACCCGTGTTACTTCTGCTGGCTTTCTACTTGACTGCCTGTGTCAGCACTACCCCTCCACGTTCTACACCTCCTGCCACTTCATCCGGCAGTCGTTATGAGTTGGAGAACGACAGCCCGCTGCTCGAGCCTATCGATCTCTCACAGGTAAGACCTGCCATACCGCGTGCTGAAAGACGCACGCTTGCCGGTAACAAGAGTCCTTACACAATCAACGGTCGCACCTATCGGGTGATGGAAAACGAAGCAGGCTACGCAGATACCGGATTTGCCTCATGGTACGGCCGCAAGTTTCAAGGCCATTTGACTGCCAACGGTGAAATCTACGACATGTTTCAGCTCACTGCTGCGCATACCACGATGCCCATACCCAGCTACATACGGGTAACCAATCTCGACAATGGCAAAAGCATCATCGCCCGCGTGAATGATCGCGGGCCTTTCCATGAGGGCCGTATCGTGGATATGTCATACGCCGGCGCTGTGATGCTGGGTTATGCGGACAAGGGTACTGCGCGTGTGCGGGTGGAGGCCATCTTGCCGGGTGAAGTGCTGTCAGATGAAGAGTTGCCGAGAGATGCTATGCCAATGCCGGCGGTTTCAAGGGCTTCAGATGTGCCAGCACAGACTGTGACTCTTGCGACTGATTCGATTGAGTCAGTTGTTACCGAACGGCAATTAATCGATGAAGGCAAGGGAAGCGAATTCCTGCAGGTGGGAGCGTTCGCCAGCGCAAATTCCGCACGTTCGCTGGTGAGCCGTCTGGCGCGACTGACCGAACTGCCAGTGTTCATTTACAGTGAAAGCAACGACGGCGGCTTACTGCACAAGGTGCGCATTGGACCTCTTGTTAGTGCAAATTCAGCGATTCAGGAACTGATCAACAGTGTGCAGGCCCAGCAACTGGGCACGCCATTCCGCGTGCGTGCGCCCTGATCCATACGGGCCACGCCATGCTCCATTCAACTTGAGGAAGACCATGCAGACCTTCAACACCAACTTTCGGTTTCACAAGAATAGATCGAGCAAGCTGTTCATCGCAGGACTCGCGTTTCTGGCGAGTTTCTGGGTGCAGGCGCAACCACAGCCGACATTGACGCAACCCACGCCTGCGCAGCAGTCGCAGATCATTCCGCGCCCGCCACAGGTGAATGCCACGAGCTATATTCTGTTGGAGGCGGTTACCGGGACCGTGCTGGTGGAAATGAATGCTGATGCGCCGCAGCCGCCCGCAAGCCTGACCAAGATCATGACCACCTACGTGGCTGACAGTGAAATTGCCGCAGGGAACATCAGCCTCAACGACGAGGTCAATGTCAGCGTCAAAGCCTGGCAGGCGGAAGGTTCCAAGATGTTCATCCAGGAAGGCACCGTGGTGCGCCTGGAAGACATAATGCGCGGCATCATCATTCAGTCAGGTAACGATGCAAGTATCGCACTGGCCGAGCACATTGCCGGAAGCGAAGATGCCTTCGCCGACCTGATGAACCAATACGCCAAACGCCTGGGTTTGGCCAATAGCAATTTCACGAATGCCTCGGGCTTGCCTGATCCCAATCACATGATGTCCGCAAGAGATTTGGCTCTGCTGGCCCGCGCGGTGATTACGGAGTTTCCGGAACCGTACAAGATGTACAGCGAGCGTGAATTTACCTACAACAACATCCGTCAGCCCAATCGTAACAGCCTGCTGTTCACCGACCGCAACGTTGACGGCATGAAAACCGGATTCACCGAAGAAGCCGGCTACTGTCTGGTGTCCTCTGCAGTCCGTGATGGCATGCGCCTGATTACAGTGGTTCTTGGTACTGATTCTGCGGATGCGCGTGCCGTCGAAAGTTCCAAGCTGCTGACTTACGGTTTCCGCTTCTTTGAAACACACCAGTTATTCACGGCCAACCAGGTGCTGGGCAATACCCATGTCTGGTCGGGCAAAGTGGATTCGGTAGATGTTGGCATCCGCGATGCTATGCTCGTGACAATACCGCGCGGCCAGGCTGACCAACTGCAAACTACACTGGTTCTGCAAGAGGATCTGAAAGCGCCGATCACCGCAGGACAGGTGTTGGGTTCGGCAAAAGTCATGCTCGGTGAACAGGTGCTCTATGATGGTCCTGTGGTCGCGATGACCGACGTCGAGCGGGGCAGCCTGCTGAAACGGTTGATGGACTGGCTGCATTTGTTCTTCCTCTCGCTGTTCAGTTGAGGAGCCAGGTCTTGGTGGCCGAGGACAGCAAGCCGGTACTGGAATATCCCTGTGACTATCCCATCAAGGTGATGGGGCTGCACGAAAACGATTTCGCTGTTTGTATTATCGATATCGTCCGGCGCCACGACCCCGATCTCGCCGACGAACACATTACGTATCGTGAAAGTCGTAATGGCAAATATCTGGCGGTGAGTGTCGTCATTACCGCCACCGGGGCTAGTCATATCGAGGCGCTGTTCAACGACCTCAAAGCGAGTGGCCGGGTGGTCATGGTGCTGTGACACCGGCGCCCCTTCTGCGATGAGCGCTCCCCTGATCAGCACACTGGGACTCACCGACTACACGCCGGTGTGGCAGGCGATGCAATCTTTCACCAACTCCCGTGCTGCAAATACCCCTGATGAATTGTGGGTCCTGCAGCACAAGCCGGTATTCACCCAAGGGCAGGCCGGCAAACCCGAACATATCTTCGATCCGCACGGCATACCGGTTATCCAGTCCGACCGCGGTGGTCAGGTGACCTATCACGGCCCTGGCCAACTTGTGATCTACTTTTTGCTCGATGTACGGCGGCGTGGTTACGGCGTACGTGCACTGGTTGATCTGATTGAACAAAGCTTGCTGGCCGTACTCGCTTCCTATGATGTCGAAGCCCATTTGCTTAAAGGTGCGCCAGGGGTTTATGTCGGCGAACGGAAAATTGCCGCGCTGGGCCTGCGCATACGCAAGGGTGGCTCACTGCATGGCCTCAGCTTCAACATCGACATGGATCTGACCCCGTTCTCGTACATCAATCCCTGTGGTTATGCCGGCCTGGAAGTGACTCAATTGCGGGCATTGGTGCCGCCAAAGGCAGACCTTTTTCTCGAAGCCCAGCAAAGACTTGTGGGGGACCTGGTCGCGCGTTTGCTATAATGAAGAAACAGCAAATGATAGTGCGCCCCATATTTTTCCAGTGATGCCCTCATGAGCAATCCAGTTGTAGTTGATCCACGAATAGCTGATCCACAGATAGCCCCGCCCAGAAAAGTCGTGCAGGGCGAAAAGCTGCGGGGCGCGGACAAACTCGCGCGCATCCCGGTAAAAATCCTGCCGACTGAAGAGCTTCCGAAAAAGCCTGACTGGATTCGTGTGCGCATGGGCAGTTCCGCCCGTGTCGACGCCATCAAACAAACGCTACGCAAGCACAAATTGAGTTCGGTATGCGAGGAAGCTTCTTGTCCCAATCTCGGCGAATGCTTCAGTCACGGCACTGCTACCTTCATGATCATGGGCGACATCTGCACGCGCCGCTGTCCCTTCTGCGATGTCGCGCATGGCCGCCCCAATGCGTTGATGGAAAACGAGCCGCGGGAACTTGCCGAGGCGATTCATGAAATGGGGTTGCGTTATGTCGTGGTCACCTCAGTTGACCGTGACGACTTGCGCGACGGCGGCGCCGATCATTTCGCACGCTGCATTGCTGAAACACGCCGGCTGAATCCCGAGATCAAGATTGAAGTGCTGGTGCCGGATTTCCGCGGTCGCGGCGACATCGCGCTGAACATTCTTACTGCAACCAGACCCGATGTGTTCAACCACAATCTGGAAACGGTGCCGTCGCTGTACAAGAAAGTGCGTCCCGGTTCTGACTATCAGTGGTCACTGAATTTGCTGAAGCAGTACAAGGCCATGGCGCCCGAGGTAATTACCAAGTCCGGCATCATGGTGGGAGTGGGGGAAACACGTGCAGAAGTACTGCAAACGCTGCAAGACCTGTACACACACAATATCGACATGGTCACCATCGGCCAGTATCTGCAGCCGAGCCGTTCGCATCTACCGGTTGATCGTTTCGTGCATCCAGACGAGTTTGCCGAGTATGAGCGTATCGGTACAGCCATGGGTTTCCGGCATGTCGCCAGTGGCCCGATGGTCAGATCCTCATATCACGCCGACAAGCAGTCGGGGATTTGACAGGCCTAGCGTGACGCTCGCGAGTTCGTCCCAAGGTCTGTTGTCCAGCAGGCCCTTCACCGACTGATCCACCACGCGCGCACGGTCGAGCAGTTTTTGCAGGCTGCCGTGGCTGTGGCGTTTCAGTGCGCCTGCTACCAGATCCTTGCGATTGCTCCATACACCGCGTGCCTGCATCGCGGCTTGCAGGTTTTGTCCCTTTTCTACATCGGCCAGCATGCCGGCCAGATTACGGATTTCCCTGCACAGCATGTTCAGGATAAACAGACATTCATCGCCTTCTGCTTGCAGGTGATTGAGGATGTTCAGTGCGCGCCCGCTGTTGCCGCCAAGACAGGCATCGGTCAACGCGAACACGGTAAAGCGTGAATTGTCGACCACAGATTCCAGCACGGTCTGCACATCCAGATGTGTGGTGGTTGCCAGCAGCCGCAATTTTTCTACTTCCTGATTGGCCGCCAGCAGGTTGCCTTCTACGCGCTCCACCAACACGTCAATGGCTTCCGGGTCGGCGGTCAAGCCATGTTTCTGCAGTCTTTTGCCGATCCACTCAGGCAGGTCAACTACCGACACAGGCCAGACCGGGCAAAACACCGCGCGGCTTTCGAGACTGCTGAACCACTTGGTCGACATCGCCTGCTTGTCCACCTTGCCGGTGGTCAGCAGCAACAGGTTGTCGGGGTTGGGATTGCCCAGATACGTTTCGAGCGCTGCCCGGGCGTCTTCATCTAGTTTGCCGCCGGTGAGCCGCACATCAATCAGTTTTCGCTCTGCGAACAGCGACAAGGAATTCCCCGAGGCCAGCAACTGGTTCCAGTCAAAATTCGGCACCACGTCCAGCACCTCGCGTTCGCTGAAGCCTTGTGCTTTGGCAAACTGGCGCACGACGTCGCAGGATTCCTGGATCAACAGCGGTTCATCGCCACTGATCCAGATCAGGGGCAGGGTGTTCTGTTTGAGACGGGCGGCAAGTTGGTCGGGTTTGATTTGCATGGGTTGGACTTTAGCACAGAGGCTTGTTGATGCACGATCTGGACACTCACTCGGGTTTTTCTGTTTGCGTAGCTACAGCGAAAGGGCCGCCTTGGGGTGTCGTTTTGCACCTCCGCTCAGGACCGCCCTACAGAGCACAACTCACCCTTGCCGGGACGCAACCCGGCAAAGTGCCCTTCCTTCGCTGTTCGGCGCAAAACGACACCCCAAGTCGTCCCCTCAAGCTTTAACTGGAATTCACGTGTGTGTCAGTTCGGCGTCAGATCAGACACTGCATGCTTTCCCCTTCGCATTTTGTTCAGCTTCCGGAACCCGCGCAGAGCTTGACACCCACGGGAACTCGAGCAATTCCTGAGAGGGTGGGCCGGGGATGCTTTTTTGCGCAGCCCGTCCGCGAGCGGCGCACTTTGCCGGGTTGCGTCCCGGCAAGGGTTAGTTGAGCGCTAAAGCCGACCGCCAGGAGGGCGGAGCAAAAAACATCCCCGGCCAGGCCCTCCCAACAGAAGGTAAGCAACACGTTCAACCCGAGTGGGTGTCCAGCAGCCACCAGAACACCCCCAACCCCCCCAATTTCCTCCACAAAACCGCCTCCTTAGCCTTGCCAGCTCCTCGCCCCACCGTGCTAGAATGCGCGCCTATTTTTAGCCAACCTGCTATCCAACCACCCCCCACCAGAGTCCGCCCATATCCCCGCCATGGCCCAGGTATTAAGTCTGAAAGAAATGCGCAGCAGTAGCGCACTCAAAACCGAAATCAGCAAACTGGAGGAGGAAAAGACCCAGCTTCTGGAGCAAATGGAGCGGCAGAAACTTGTCGAGTCAAAGCTGCGTGACGACCTGCTTGACCATAAAAAAGATTTCGAGCACCTCGAAAAGCAATTCGACCATTTCGCCGGCGTCGAAGCCGAATTCGAAGCCCTCCAACATCAGGTAGCAATGGAGCGGCTGGAGCAACTGGTCGATGGCGACAAAAAAGACAGCTTGCTGAAAAAGGAAGTCCAAAAAGCCCGCGCCGAAATGAAAGTAGCACAGGACGAGCTGCGTGAACTCAAAGCCCTCGACCCCCAGCGCCTGAAACGTCAGGTCACCGACCTGAAGAAAAAGACTCAGGAACAGGCTGCCGACAACCAGAACCTCAACACAGCGTTGGTGAAGGCCCGCAAGGACCTGAAGGAAACCACCACCGCCAAGGACACTTTCGAAGCCGAGCTGAAAGCCGCGCGTGCTGCCACCGATTCATTCTGGCAATCCGCTGATGGCACCTGGGCCCTGTTCGAAAGCAGCGCCCGTCTCAAGGATGAAACTGTCGAAGATGATGATAGCTTCAAGCGCATCCGCTGCATGAATCTTGTCTCTGGCATGAGCGCCTTAAGTGCTATTGGCAAGGACCTCGCCGCTGCCGACAAAGCCGAATGGCTCGGCACTCTGGAAATTCCCGAAGATGTATCACTCGAAGCAGGCAAGCGCCTGTTGAGCATCGCCGCTGAACTGGAAGACGACGCCAAGGAATAAAATCCTGGTGTTACACTGCGGTAAGATGGTGCTGCACCTCACTACCGGCCACACCCATGCAACTGGAAATGATCAGTACCGGCGAGGAAGTGCTCTCCGGCCAAATCGTCGACACCAACGCGGCGTGGTTTGCCGACACGATGATGAATCTGGGCATCGAGTTGCAGCAGCGCACCACTGTTGGTGACCGCATGGACGATCTCGTCCGCACCTTCACCGAACGCAGCACCCAAGCCGATGTCATTCTCGTCAACGGCGGGCTCGGCCCCACCAGTGACGATCTTTCTTCGGAAGCCATGGCCAAAGCTGCCGGGGTTCCGCTCGTCGAAGATCAGGACTGGCGCATGCATCTCGAGGACTGGTTCGCACGGCGCGGCCGCACGATGCCGCAGAGCAATCTCAAACAGTGTCTGCTCCCATCCACCGCAATCATCGTTGACAATCCTGCTGGCTCCGCGCCGGGCTTTCGCATCAAACTGAATCGCGCCTGGCTGTTCTTCACGCCGGGCGTACCGTTTGAATTCAAGCAAATGGTCACTGAACAGTTTCTGCCCTTTGTGCGGGAAACTTTTCAGATCGGCACTAGCACGCGCCTGCACAAGTTCCTGACCATCGGCCACGGAGAGTCCACACTCGCGGATCGCATCAAAACCCTGCCGGTGCCGGACGGCATCACCCTGGGTTATCGCCCCTCGGCCCCACATGTGGAAATCAAGGTGTTTGCACGCGGCCCTGCGGCGCTGGCTTCTATGGACACTTATATAGCTGCACTCCGCACGCTAATCAAAGAAGCGGTGGTGTCAGAGCGCTTCCCGTCCATTGCCATGGAAGTACATCAATTGTTGCGCGACGGCGGCAAGACACTCGCGCTCGCCGAATCTTGCACTGGCGGTATGTTGTCGAGTCTTCTGATTGAGTATCCCGGCAGCTCCGACTATCTCCAGCAAAGTATCGTCACCTATTCGAACGCCGCCAAAACCAGCTTGCTCGGTGTGCCTGCAGAGGTGCTGGCAACACATGGCGCTGTCTCTACCGAAACTGCCCTGGCCATGGTGCGCGGGGCACGCGCACAACCTGATACTGACTTTGCCCTGGCGATCACCGGCATTGCCGGGCCGGATGGCGGCACACCCGACAGACCAGTCGGCACCGTGGTAATCGCACTCGCCGATCGCAGCAGTTGCTGGGTGCAAACCGTGGCACTGGGTCAGCGTTCACGCACACTGGTGCGCACCATGAGTTGTGCAGTGGCGCTCGACATGCTGCGCCGCAGATTGCTGAACCAGAACCCAATCGCGTCTTATCCCTTCATTCCAGCGAAGAACATTCACATGGAGGGTGGCCATTAAAATCGTCTTTTCCATCCGCTGGAAAATGATCATCTCCATCATTCTGCCGCTGCTTGTAATTGAAGGCATCGTGATGGGGCTGACCCTGCAGCGCGTCTACAATTCTGCATCTGAAACGCTGCAACAGCAGCATCTGCGCGAAGTGAACCTGCTGGCGCAAAGCATCGACAACGAAATGCAGTCGCTGGCACGCATCGCCGAAGACCTCGCCGGCTTCCTCAACATCCGGCAAGATCTGCAAGAACGCGACCTGTATGCACTGCTAAGCCAGAATGCGGGCCGCAACCCCTTGTTGTACGGCGCTGCAATCGCGTTCGAGCCCTTTGCCTATACTGCTGACAAGGAACTGTTTTCGCCCTACGTCTACGACAACGATCTCAAGCAAATGGATATTGGCGCCGATGGCTATGATTACACTGACGGCACCTGGGAGTGGTACTCGGCGGTCAAGGCCACCCAACGCGGAACGTGGACTGAGCCTTATTTCGACAGCGGTGCCGGCAATCTGGCGATGACCACCTACTCGCATCCCCTGCTGAGGGACGGCGCCTTCATCGGCGTTGTCACCGTGGATTTGCGGCTCCACGAACTGAGCCGGAAAATTTCAGCCCAACTGGAAAGCGACCAATTCATGATCATGAGTGCGGAGGGCCGCTTCGTGTCGCACTACCGGCCGGAACTGGCGCTCAAATCAACCCTGCTGGAATTCGGGGCAGAGCAAACCAGCCCCGAGTACCAAGCAGTCGCCGACGCGATTTTGGCGGGTGAAAGCGGGCTGGGCATCGTCAACGATCTGCGCCTCGACGGCGCCAGGGTGCCTGGTGCCACCTGGATTTTCTACACCCCCATTCCTTCCACCGGCTGGTTTCTGGCCACCCTGCATTCGGAGAGTGACCTCACCCAACCCCTGCGCGAGCAGATCAACATCGCCCTGCTCGGATTGTCGCTCACCATTCTGCTGATCTTCGCGCTGGTATGGTTGATGAGCTCGCGCATTGCACGGCCGATCAAGAAGCTTGAAGCGGCAGTGTCCGACGTGGCCCGGGGCAAGCTCGACACGGTCATCGAAAACATCCGCTCACTCGATGAACTCGGCCGCCTCAGCGTCGGTTTTAACCGCATGTTGAAAAGCCTGAAAAAGCAGATCGACATCCAGAGCCAGCAAGACGCTGCGCAGAAATTGCTGGAACACGAATGGCAGATGGCGCGCGAAACGCAGCGCTCCCTGTTGCCCACCGAGTTCCCGCCCTTCCCCGATCGCAAAGAGTTCGATCTGTATGCGGTGAACCAGGCCGCGAAACATGTTGCCGGTGATTTTTTCGATTTTTTCCTGATCAACCCGAAGACGTTGGTATTTCTTATCGCCGACGTATCTGGCAAAGGCATGAGTGCCGCGCTGGTAATGGCGGTGTCACGCACCATCGTGCGCGACCTGGCCCAAAGCGGCAAATCCCCTGCTGATATCCTGCGCGAAACCAATGAACGGCTACGCGATAACCAAAAAGGCGCGGCCTTCGTCACCATTTTTCTCGGCTGCTACACCATTGCTACCGGCCGCATTGTGTATGCCAACGGCGGCCACATGCCGCCTTTTCTGATCGGCAAGAACGGCACTGTGCAAACCGTGGGCGAGGCCACCGGCACCATTGTCGGCATGCTTGAGCAACAGGAATACCGCAATGCCGAACTGCGGCTGCAGCAGGGCGAAACCTTGCTGCTCTATACCGACGGGTTCCCGGAAGCACGTTCAAAGAGCGGTGAATTCTTTGGACCCGGCCGCATCAAGGGCTTCCTGCAAAATCACGCCAAAAGCAGCCCGAGTGTGCTGTGCGAAGCAGCGATCCGCGAGACCAGCGCCTTCCAGAACCAGCACCTCGCTGACGACATCACCCTGCTCGCCCTGCGCCGCAATACCGGCACATTGGGCAGCTATCTGCTGAAAATTTGATTCAGCACCGGTTCACCCACTGCCTGTTAACGTTAAGTTAACCGTTCTGCTACAGAGCGGGCTTACGGTAGCGTTGTATTGGCCAAAAGCCTGTGCAACCATGAATCGATGAGATATTTGGGGTAACTGCACCGTGCACAAAATATTCACATTGCGCTTTATCAAAATTCCGCCGCTGGCGCTTTTAACTTGGTGTTTCTGCTTCCCCGTGCAGGCACACTCGCCATTGTTTGACTGCTTCGACAATGGCGACGCCACCATCACCTGCGAAGGCGGCTTCTCCGATGGCTCCTCAGCCGCCGGGGTTGCGATTCGTGTTGTTGATGCGCAAGGCAAAGTGCTCGAACAAGGCGAACTGGCTGCAGACAGCAGCATAACGCTGGCACGACCTGCAGGTGAGTTCTCGGTCGTGTTCGCCGCCGGCGAAGAACACAGCATTACTGTCTTGGGCGACGACATTATCTGACCCCTGTCTTACTTCAATGATCTGCTTTGCCACAATAACCTGCATTACCACTATGAGTAGCAAACCGATGAAACTTAAACTTTCCAGCTTCTTGTGCGGCGTGGCACTTGCCACCGCGAGCCTCGGCGCCTATGCGCATTTTGTAGTGATGTATACCCCGCTCACCGCTCTGGTTCGCGCAGATGATGTCCCTTTCCACATTGTGTTCACTCACGTCTTTGCCGGCGGGCCGACGATGGCGATGGCAAAACCCCAGCGCTTCTACTACGTGAAGAAAACTGGGCCCGGCGAACCCGCCGACGAAGTGGATCTGGCGCCGTATCTGGAAGAAGTGCAGTGGCAGAGCGGTGATACTACCGTCAGTGCCTGGAAAGCCAACATCCCGCGCAGCACCATGCGTTCGCTGGGCGATTATCAGGTTGTGGTGGAACCCGAGCCCTTTCTTGAAGAAGCCGAAGGACTTTACATCCAGCAGTTTTCCAAAGTCATGATCAACGTGGGCGGCGTGCCCGGTAACTGGATGGAAACGCTCGGCCTACCTGCCGAGATCGAAGCCCTGAACAAGCCTTACGCGAACTGGACCGGCGCCGTGTTCCGCGGCATCGTGTTAAGCGACGGCGTTCCGGTGCCCTTCACGCAAGTGGAAGTCGAATACCTGAACCATCCGCTCGACATCGAGAACAACCGTTTTCAGGAACAGGCTCTCATCGACCCGCCGCATCCGTCACTTGCCGCGATGGTGATCCTGACCAACGAGCTCGGCGAATTTTCGTTTGCCATGCCCAAGGCTGGTTGGTGGGGCTTCGCTGCGCTGTCTGTCGGCCCTCAGACGGAATACAAGGGCATGCCGTTGTCGCAAGATGCCATTCTCTGGGTACAGGCCACCGACATTCCTGAATAGGATCAGCAACTAACACCAAACAACTTACACCCAACAACTTACACCAAACAAGAATGCAACCATGACAACCGCCACCCTCACGCAAATCATCCCGCCCAGCATCAACCGCTGGGAGAGCATCATGCTGGCGGTGGCGCTCTCCGGCATGGCGCTGTTCACCGGGATTTACGCGGAAACCTATGGTCTTGAAGAACGGCCACAGGAAATCCTTGACTGGCAGATCAGCGCCTATTCGGGACTGGTCGGCGTAGACCAGGGCATTTACAACGAACTGCTGGTCGCTGCCGACGAAATCTATTACATGCAGTACTACAACGGCTATTGGCCAATGGATATGGATTTCCAGGAAGCGCTGTTGCCGCCTTTCTATCGCGACCAGAGTTGGGAGCGGAACGGCTCAATGCAATGGACCTTGAAGGACGTGATCCAGGAAGGTGAAGCGCAAGGTCTGACGCTGTATCACGGCGGCGGCGGTACGCTCGAAAGCCAGGGCGCTTTTCTGCTGATCATCGACCACAAGCATGCCGGCAACTCGCAGATCAACGGCAGCAGTATCTGGTGGCACGCAGACCGCAATGCAGCAATACCCGTGACGTCGAAAGTCGCGTCCATCGTGCTGCATGGCTGGCAGCAAGTGGTGCCGTATTTCGGCCGCGACGAAGTAGAACGACTGAACCAAGGTTAAACATCACCATGAACCTGATGACCATGAAAAAAACGCTAGTGAAATTTTCGGTGTTGCTTGCAGCGGTATTATTCAGCGCGCTCGCCAGCGCACAATTCAAGAATGGCAGCCGCATGACGGTCGGTATCACGCTGCATCCGTATTACAGTTTTGTGTCCAACATCGTCGGCGACAAGGCCGATATCGTGCCGCTGATCGGTGCCGGCTACAACCCACACAACTACAACCCGCTTCCAGACGACATCAAGCGCGCCCAATCACTCGATGTGCTGGTGGTCAACGGGGTCGGTCACGACGCGTGGGCTTTTGAAATCATGGAGGCGTCCGGGGGTTCCGGTGTGCCTTACATCTACGCCAACGATTCGGTGTCATTGATCCCGGTGGCAGGTACCGCTGATGCCAGCGTCAACGCGCACACCTTCATCTCGACGATCACCGCCATCCAACAGGTGTACGAGATCGCGAAGCAGCTGGGGGTGATGGACCCGGTCAACGCCGATTTGTACCGCCGCAATGCCCGTGACTATGCCACGCGTCTGCGCCGCTTGAAGGCGGAGTACACCGAACAGATCGCCAAACTCGACTCTTCCAATTTCAAAGCAGCCACGATGCACGGCGCCTATGGTTATCTCATGCAGGAATTTGGCCTGCAGATCAGCGCCGTGATCGAACCACGCCACGGTGTAGAGCCCACCGCCCGCCAGTTGGCGCAGACCATCGACGACATCAAAGCGGCAGGGGTTAATGTGCTGTTCGCAGAAAAGTTCTTTGCCGGCAAACTGGCCGACACGATCCAAGCCGAAACCGGGGTGAAGGTGTACTCGTTTTCGCACATCTCCGACGGTGAGTATTCTCCTACCCTGTTCGAGGAAGAAATGCGCTTCAACCTCGAAGAACTCAAAGCCGCCATTGCGAGCACTGCGCCCCAATAACTGCACCATCACTTTCGCCACCCAGAGAAGGCCAACACTCATGCAAGGCCCTGCAATCCACGTCGAGAATCTCAGCCTGCGGCTGGGTAACTCCCTCATCCTGTCCGGCATGCACTTTGATATTGCCCCCGGCGCACTGCACTGCCTGATCGGCCCCAACGGTGGCGGCAAGACCTCTACTGCGCGCTGCCTGCTCGGCCAGATGCCGCACAAGGGTACGATCCGCGTTGACTGGGCTGGCGCCGACCAAACCATTGGTTATGTACCGCAACTGATCGAGATGGAGCGGACACTGCCGCTGACCATCGACAACTTCCTGACTGCACTGAGCCAGGACAAGCCTGCATTCATGGCCACCCGCAAAGAAAAAAAAGTGCTGATCGACGCAGCGCTTGATCGGGTCGGACTGACGGCAAAACGCAAATACATGATTGGCTCCCTGTCCGGCGGTGAACGCCAGCGCCTGCTGTTCGCCCAAGCACTCATTCCCGCACCCGCCCTATTGGTGCTCGACGAACCGATGACCAGTCTCGATGAAGGCGGCTCGCGCTTGTTTGAAGACCTGATTCAGCAGGAACACCTGAGCGGGACGACCATCGTGTGGATCAACCACGACCTCGACCAGGTCAAGCGCATGGCCCAAACCATTACGGTGATCGACCGCGGCGTGCTTGCGCACGGCCGCGTAACCGATACCTTGACCGCTGACATGCAGCGCGGTGTGTTCCCCAAACCCAGAGCGGAGGCCGCGTGATGAGTGCTTTTTACACATGGATGCGCGAAGGCATTATCCAGCTCAGCACCACGGGTTGGTTGCCCAGCATTTTCTACTACGAGTTTGTTATCAACGCAATTTTTTGCGCGATCATCATCGGCCCCCTGCTTGGCTGCGTCGGCACGATGGTTGTCGCCAAACGCATGGCCTTCTTCTCCCAAGCTATTGGTAATGCGGCGCTCACCGGTGTTGCCATCGGCGTACTGATCGGCGAATCGTACACGGCGCCTTATGTGTCGATGTTCAGCTTCTGTATTGCGTTCGGCATTTTGCTCAACTACACCAAGTCGCGCACGAAAATGTCAGCCGATGCGCTGATCGGCGTGTTTCTGTCGATCTCCCTCGCGATCGGCGCCTCCTTGGTGCTCTATGTGTCGGCCCGCGTTAACACCCACATCCTTGAGAGCGTGATGTTCGGCTCCATCCTTACCGTCAATGACCTCGACATGAACGTGCTGCTGGTCATCACTGTGGTCACCATAGCGGTGGGTCTGCCGCTGTACAACCGCATGTTGCTCAGCAGTCTGAATCCAAGTCTGGCGCAGGTACGCGGCATCAACGTGCAGGCCATCGAATACGTGTTCATCATTCTGGTCACGCTGATCACTGTAGCGTGCGTCAAGATCATCGGCGCCGTGCTGGTGGAAGCATTGATGCTGATCCCTGCCGCATCTGCCCGTAACTTGACACGCACCCTCGGTGGCTTCGTCTACACCACCATGGCCATTGCCCTCTTGAGTTGTGTTGGCGGCATCCTGATTCCGATGCAGTGGGACATCCCTGTGCCCTCGGGCGGCGCCATTGTCATGGTGGCGGCAGCGTTCTTCATCGTCACGACGATCCTGCGCAATGTGTTGCCCGGCTTCCGCGAGGCACGCGTATGAAACGGCTACTGCTTGCAAGTCTGGCCCTGGGTCTCGCCGCCTGTATGACGGCCACGGCGCAAGACACCGCACAACGCTCCTTGGTGCTCACCGCAATGGCCCCGGTGTATGCATTGACCTTGCCACTGCTGGCGAACACCCGTGTCGACCTACAGCTTTTGCCAGACGCTCCACGCACCATGCAGTCACAAGTCACCATTTTTACCCGCCAAGCGGAACGTTACGCCGACACTTTCGCAAAGGCTGACGCCGTGATCGGTATCGGCCGCCTGTGGACCGGCGACCCCATCTACACCACCGCACGCAGTTTCAACATCCGCATCGTCAACATCGACGCCAGTAAACCCTGGTCGCATGAACTTGACGGTGTCGCTGTGGCGGAATCTCCCGCCACACACACCGTGTCGCCGTATTTCTGGCTGAGCCCGTCGAATGTGATTCGTGTGCTGGACATCATCGGCAGCGACCTGCAACAGCTGTACCCGCAAGATGCAGCAACCATCAAGACCAACATGGAACGGGAGAAGGCTGGCTACCTGCAGCTCAAATCGGACTTCGAACAACGCTTTATTGCCGTAGACGATCCCTTCGTCTACGCGCTGGCTGACGACTTCGTCTATCTCACCAGCGATCTCGGTCTCTTCGTTGATGACTACTTCGTCAAACAGGACATCGACTGGACTGCGGACGACTACACCACGCTGACATCCGCACTGCAAAGCTCAGGAGTCAAAGTGGTCATCCATAAATGGGAGCCCACTAAGGCTATCCTCAAAGCCATTACCGATGCCGGTGCCACGCTGGTGGTGCTCGACACCCTCGAAACCACTGCAGATTTCAAAGGCGGCTTGCAGCAAAACCTTGATAAACTGATCGCGGCCCTGCAGTCGCCCTGAGCTAAACCATCAGGCTTGTAGTAGCGCAATTTTCATGAATATCACTATCTGATTATTTAATGGTCGGGGATTTTGATGAGTATGAAACGTGTTTCATCGGTTAAAGAATTTGCGGCGAGCGGTTTGCTGGCCAATCCCAATAATGACCACAGGATCATGGTGTTTACTGCTGGCACATGGGGTGAAACTGACAAGTCACTGTTCAAGTTTGTAAAGCCTGAATAAGAATCTTGAACCCTCCTCAACAAACGGCGTGGCAGCGCTGGGTACGACAGCCCCAGAGGCTGTGGTTACGTAGAGCCCTGTTTCAAATCCATCTGTGGAGCGGCATCAGCCTCGGGCTCTATATTTTTTTCATCAGCGTAACCGGTAGCGTACTCGTCTACCGGAACGAACTGTACGTGATGGCCCTACCCGAACCCCTCATCTCTGCGGCCGTCGGTCCCGTATTGAGTAATGAGCGTTTAACCGAAGCAGCCTTGCTTGCATATCCAGACTATCGGGTGACGCGCATCACCCGTTCCAGCACTCCCGAGCAGGCCGTGGAAATCTGGCTGGACTGGGACGATGACGAAAAAAAACGGTTGTTTGATCCACGTAGCGGCGAGGATCTCGGCAGTGCCGTTGCAGTCGGTGTCATGCTGGTATCGACACTGATCGAACTGCACGATGATCTACTTGCTGGCGCGACTGGGCGCAAAGTGAACGGTATTGGTGCGTTTGCTGTGCTATTGGTAGTACTGACAGGTCTGGTGATCTGGTGGCCAGGCGTCACGCGATGGCGGCGCAGCCTGACCCTGCACAAGGGCGTTGGCTGGCGGCGTTTTATCTGGGATTTGCACAGCATGGTCGGCTTCTGGAGCATTGGCTTCGTCGTGGTGTTTTCACTCAGTGGCATCTACCTCTGCTTTGCCGAGAGCATTCATGCGCTTGCAGACCGAATCGAGCCTGAGACGGCAGCAAATTCCGGGCGGCGTTTTGTCGACAGCTTTCTATACTGGCTCGCTTTCCTGCATTTCGGCCGGATCAACGGCATCGGCCTGCCCTGCAGCGGCCCAGGACTTTGCGACCAGTCAGTGAAGGCGGTTTGGGCATTCTTCGGCTTAGCCCCAGCGGTCATGTTCGTAACCGGTGCGACCATGTGGTGGAACCGCGTACTGCGCCGCTCTGCCTTTGTCTCTTCAAGCAGAGATTGATGCTATTGCGATTACTATTCAAAGGGTATTGGCACGAATCGGATTTTCTATTTTTCCAGCTCTGCCAATTTTTTGCGGCGTTCTGCCTCGCCATCTTTCAGCAAATTCGACACCTGATTTGCTGCGTTTAAACCCTCGCGCTGGGTGTCAGTAAGAATTCCCTGATTTACTTTACTGATCTCGGTCGGTGCTGCTGACTCGGTAGTAGCTGTTTTGGCAGCAGCTTCAGGTGCCGGTGGTGGTTCGGAACACGCAATGAGGTTGACGCTTAAAATCAAGACAGCTACAAGTTTTCGATTTTTCATAATGGCCAGACTCCTGATTATTCATTCTGCGTTTTTCTCGACAAGATCAACAACCTCGGCTCGCGCGTTGAACTACCAACGAGTCTAGCTTTATTGGCTGGATTCCACTACCACTCCTATACTGCCAAGCGCTCGCAAAGAACGAAGGGACTCAAGGAGGAGGCATGGCGAACAAAAAAGTCCTGTTGGCGTTACAAACCTGACGATCTGGAGAAACGAGTAAGCGGGCACGACGAGGCGATAGTGACACTCATCAAAGCGATCCGGCAACTCACTGCGCCTCCAATACTGCCCAAGAAACGACCTATCGGGTTTGCACCGCGGGAAGAGCAACAATGAAGAAAATGCGCTACTGGATTCCTTGCTCGAGCATTGCATCCTGAATCAGCGTGGCGGTGTCCTGATGCACTGCACCTGCAGCGCCGCGGCTGCCGCTGCCAACCTTGCCCATCGCGGCATCCAGTGGCGTCAACCCACTGCTGTCCGCCGCTTTGATGTCGGCGCCCTGCTCGATCAGATACGCGACGGCCTCGTTCCAGCCCCAGCCGGCGGCGCCGTGTAGTGCGGTGCGTCCGGCATTGTCGGGGCCATTTACTTCACCGCCATTCGCCAGCATCACGACCAGCGCCTGTTGTGACATCAGTCCGGCCAGCGGTGTTGCGTAATCGCCCCGGGTATCAATGTTGGTTGAGCCTAATCCTGCAGCCGCCATTGTGGGTGTAGTCCCATTGCGATTCGGAAGATTTGGATGGGCGCCATGTTTCAACAAGAGTTCCATCGCCGGAATATCAAAGGCTTTCGCGGCACGCAGTAATGGCGTTGCGCCGATACCAAGCATGGGGTCAGCACCACGATCATCCTTTATGTGGCGATAGGTGGGTTGCAGTTTCAGTTGCAGGTTCGGGTTGGCCCCGGCGGCGAGCAGGATCTCGATCATCTGCAGACTGGTGGTGGTGTCATTGGACGGACGATCCGGGTAGCCGCCGTGCGGCACCGTGTTTACATCAACCGCTGAATACATCGGATTCTCGCCGCGCAGGCTCCACTTGTTGATGTTGGCGCCACGCTCAACAAGCAGCTTCGCGGTATCGAAATGCATGTTGATGATGGCGGCGAGCAGTGGCGTGACGTTCTCGGCATCACCCTGATCGATGTCGGCGCCCGCATCGAGCAACAGACGCACACAGTCCAGGCAACCTTCACGTGCGGCGTACATCAGGGCCGTCAAACCACCGGCAGGACGCCACTGGAAGCGCCGTTCATTGCTGATCTGGCGCTCGCGTTCATTGAGTATGGAGCGGGAGTTGGCATTGCCACCTGCTTTGAGCAACAAGTCCAGCATCTCCGGTTGCGACTGCCCCGCTGCCCAGATGACAGCATTCTGGCCACGCCATTGTTCGGTGGCATTGACGTCGGCGCCGGCATCGAGCAACAGCTGCGCGGTGTCGAGATTGCTGGAACGAGCTACAACCATCAGCGCGGTCTGGCCATCGGTGTTGGGGGATTCGGGATCTGCTCCGGCTGCAAGCAAAGCAGCCATGATAGCCGCGTCACCCAGAATAGCAGCTTCGGCCACGGGCGAAGAGCCATAGTTGTTTAGCACGTTCACATTGGCGCCAGCCTTGATCAGTGTTTCGACCAGCACCAGATCACCGTTGTACACGGCGTAGTGCAGCGGCGTGGTGCCGTTGCTTTCCGCTGTATTCACGTCGGCACCTTCAGTGATGAAGGCAAGCGCTGCTTGCTGATCGCCGGCGCGCAAACTCTCGAGCAACGATGCAGCTTGCGCACTCTGCGCGATTACGAGGGCCAGCAGACCGATGTGGAATAGCGAATGTTTCATGCTCTGATCCTCACACAGCCTCGAAGGTGCCGGTGCTGTCGCCGTGCGACTCAACCGGAATATCCGCACGCTGCAGCAGCGTCAGCAACAAGTTTGCCAGCGGCTCATGATTGTCGAATTTCAAATGCTGGTTGCCTTTGATCTTCCCTGCCCCGCCACCGAGCACGACTGTCGGCAAGGGATAATGATCGTGCGCGTTGCTGTTTGACATATTCGAGCCATACAGGAAGATCGAATTCTGCAGCACGGTATTTTCACCGTCAGGCAGCAGCGCGAGTTTGCCGAGGAAGTCGGCGATCATTTGACTGTGCCAGGTTTGCAGCTGCGCCAGTTTGTTCAAGCTCGCCGGATTGTTGTTGTGGTGTGACAGGGGGTGGAAGGCATCCGGGATGCCGATGTGCGGATAAGCCTGGTTGCTGACTTCCGCCGCCATCATGAAGGACACCACGCGGGTCATGTTGGCCTGAAACGAGAGCGCAATCATGTCGAACAAGAGTTTGATCTGCTCATCGAAATTGGGAATGCCCACCGGAATTTCAGGCAGCTCATAGATGGACAGGTCGCGGCTTTCATTGTTGTGCACACGGCGTTCGATTTCACGCACGCTGTCGAGGTACGCATCGAGTCTGACTTGATCGGCTGCGCCCAAGCTGCGTTTCAGGGTACCCGCTTCTTCGCGCACCATGTCCAGCAGGCTCTTGTAGTCGTTGGCGATCATGGCGCGTTCCTGGTCGCTGGCGCCTTCGCCGAACAGTTTTGCGAAAAACTTTTTCGTGCTGTATTCCATCGGCAGCGGGCTGCTGGGATTGCTGAACGAGATGGTGTTGCCATGACTGCAGCCGTAGGTGCCGTCGCACGCTGCACTACCGCCCTTTTCTTCGGCAGCAACTTCAATCGAGGGGAACGCGGTGTCCTGGCCAATGTGTTGTGCGGCAACCTGATCGGCAGTAACGCCACCGAACGGCGCACTGCTGCGGCGCGGCGGCGTGCAGGAAAGCCAGGTGCCCGGCGTGATGGCATGCACGGCCGAACTGCGCGCTGGTTTGTTGTCGAGGCCGGACACTACCGTCATCTGGTTTCTGAACGCTTCAAACGGTTTCAGGATCGGCTTGAGATCAAAGTCAGCGCCGACAGTGTCGGGCGTCCAGTCGCGCATGATGGCACCGTGCGGCAAATAGAAGAAACCCATACGGGGTTTTGGTGCTGCTGCAGTTTGCGCGAGTGCAGTTGCGGCCGGCACCATTGCGTCCAAAAACGGCAGCGCAATGGTTGCGCCGAGGCCGCGCAACACGCGTCTGCGGGAAATAAATTTTTTCGTGATAAACATGGGTTAAGTACTCCTCACTCAGTGAGAGACACGGTTCCTGAACTTGCTTCTGCCACTGGCACGGACTTCATCTGGAAAGCGTCACTCTCCACGATGCCCTGCACAATAGCTTCAAAACGGTAATCAGCTTCTGCGGCCTGGCGCGCCACACTGCGCACGATGGGCATATCGAAATGTTCTACGGTGCGTCCCAAGGCGAAGGTCATCAGCTTTTCAGTCAAGGCCCACACAAACTGGTCAGGACGCGACAACAAGGCGGCGCGCAGATCCGCCGGCCCGGTCAACGGCTGCCCGCTGATCAGACGACCTTGCGCATCAATCGGGGCTGCGGCATAGCGGTCGTAGTCGCGCCACAAACCAATGGCATCGAAATTCTCCAGCGCGAGGCCCATCGGATCAATGACGCCATGACACTGGTTGCATGAGGGCTGCGCCCGGTGCTCTGCAAGACGCTGGCGTACCGTGGTGACCGCAACCCCCGGCTGTTGGGTATCCAGATCGATTTCGACGCCTGGCGGCGGTGCCGTCGGCGGCGTGCCGATCAGCGTTTCCAGAATATAGGCGCCGCGCAACACCGGCGAGGTACGGTTCGGATAAGAGGTCAGCAGCAACACGCCGCCTTTGCCGAGTAGCCCCCAGCGCCGCTGGTCTGCCAGGGTAACTTTGCGGAACTGCGAGCCACGCACACTGTCGATACCGTAATGGCGCGCGAGGCGTTCATTGATAAAGCTGTGATCGGCACTGAGCAGATCGAGCACACTGCGATCTGCGCGCAGAATGGAGTCAACAAACAAGGCGAGCTCTTCCTTGAAGGCGTAGCGTAGATCCTTGTCGAATTCGGGGAAGATGCGCGGGTCAGGGTCGATGGCATCGATGTCTTCAATCTTCAGCCACTGGAAGGCGAAGTTGTGCGTCAGCGCTGCGGCTTTGGGATGGGCCAGCATGCGGCGCACTTGTGCTCTCAACACAGCGGGCTCACTCAACTGATCCTGGGCCGCAAGACTGATCAGCTCTTCGTCAGGTCCGGTACTCCACAAGAAGAAGGATAGTCTGGAGGCCAGCTCCATATCACTGACCAGGAACGATTCACCGGGCTGTGCGTCTTCGGGGATCGGTTCAGCGCGATACAGGAACTTGGTGGAGCCGAGTATAGCCATGATGCCTTTCTGAATGCCGGTTTCGAAGCCGCTCTGTTCGAGACCGGACTGATAGAACTGCCGCAGCGGGGCCATGTCACTTTCTGTCACCGGCCGGCGGAATGCCTGGCGTGCCAGTGTGGACAGGATGTGCTCTGCACACGGATCTTGTTCAGCAGTGGCCGATGGATAACACGAAAAAATTTTGCTGCGGCTTGGCACATCGGGCAGCCCTGCCGGGTTGATCGGACCGAAAGCCTTGAACGCGACAACCACCGGAATATTATCCTGCCCTTCGCCGGGGCTGAGGTGATCCATGATGCGGTCGGACTCGGCGAAGGTACGAGCCACGAAACCTGCCGCAAGCTGATGTTCACCTGCCGCAATCGGAATGCGGATATTGGTGAAGCGCTTCTGGATTTCGGTGATTGCCGGCGTCTGGATCCTGTCCACCGCTGCCTCATCTTCAGGCCCGCCGAGCGAGGCGCTATACACTTCTTCGCCGTCGATGGTCAGAATGAAACGGTGTTCGGACTGCAACCACCAGGTCGGATACGAGCGCTGCAGGGAACCTTCCTGCGAAGCGATCTCGATGTTGAATTCGTAGTCCCCTGCTGCGGGGAAATAATGGGCTACGGAAAAACCGCCGCGCGTTCCGAGCGGCAAACCTTCGACATGGCGATATTGCGTGGCAAGGCTTGGCGCTTCAAAGGACGCCACATCCGGAGGCGGTGCTGCTTCGCCGATTGCGAGGATACTGACTGCGCGAGCGGCCGCCATGTATTGCTCAAGGAAACTCGGCGAAACCTGCAACACTTCAGCGACGTTATCAAAGCCATCGCTGGAAATATCCGGCGGCAGCAGGTCTTCCGCGTCCACCTTGAAGGCCAACAGATCTTCAATGGCGTTGGCGTATTCCTTGCGGTTCAAGCGATGCACGGCGATGTGGCCGGGATTGCTGCCCTGCGTTGCTGCCACGGAATCCAGATAGTTTTCCACCTTGCCAACGAAGTCATCAATAGCAGCTTCATCCGGCCGGTCGTTGCCGGGCGGTGGCATTAAACGGCCACGCAGTTTGCGCATCGCCGCTTCAAATACCGGGGTATTGTCTGCAATGTTCTCGGGCGCCATGCCGTCGAGGTCAAGACTACCTGCCCAATCCTCACTGTTGTGGCAGCCCACGCAGTAGTCGTTCAGCAGTCCCCATTGCTCAGTTACAGCCAGGAGCGCAGCATCATCATGTTCGGCAGCAGAAAGCATCAGCGGACTCAGCGCGAGGCCTGCAGCTAGTACAGCTTTGGGTAAAAAGTGCATTAAATAAAACCACCCATGTCGTAGGTATGTGCCCACATGCCGCGATACGTTTCTTGAACGAACTCTTCCGGGTCTCCCCAGCGTGCATCGTAGTCAGCCGTAATTTTTGTTTGCAGCATGTCGTGGCCGTTCAAACCTTCCTGGGCCACCGCTTTCATTTTTTCGTAAAGATCAGCCAGCATAGCGTGCTGTGCCTGCAGATCGGCCTTGGTCAGTGCCGGCCCGCGATCAGGAATGATCACCGTGCTGTCATTCACTTTGGCCAACAACGCCGCCAAGGCATTCACCAGGCCGCCAATCCAACCGCCAGTGGCAACATCACAGATGGGGTACTTGTAGTGGGTCACAAGACCTCCGGCCACCAGCACATTGCTATCCGGGAAAAAGAGCGTGATGTCCCCGTCAGTATGCGCTTGCTGGTAGTAGTCGTATTCAACTGTCTCGCCACCCAGATCCAGCTTGCCCGAGGTGTAGAAAGTCTGGTCCGGCAACGCCGCCGCCGGCCTGGGCTGATGACTGAAGTTCCGCCATTCCACGTCAAACTCGGCGCCCAGCCACAGCTTAGTGTTTTCGTGTGCAAGAATTTTGGCCCCGCGGGCGCGGACGGCCTCATTGCCACCGCTGTGATCCTCATGCCAGTGGGTGTTAAAGAGGGTGCTGATCGGGGCTTGGCCACCCACCTCGTCCACCAAGGCCAGGAGGGCTGCCGCATGTTCCGCCGAGCCACTGTCAATAAGAGTAAGCCCTTGATTACCCTTATAAATAACCACATTTCCGCCCGCGCCAGTTAGCGCTGAGATCCGGTCATTGATCACCTGCACACCCAAGTTTTCGGTGGCGGCAAAGCTTGCCAAAGGCCAGTTGAACGCTGCCACGCAAGGGCAAGCAGCCAGGCCTTTCAAGAGGAAGCGACGGGTGAGGGTTTTCGTTGGCATGAGCGCTATATAGCCGGGAGTTGAACCGTTGGGGTAGTGAGTGTAATGGGGTTTGGAGGGATTCCCAAGAATTCCGGGCGCATGAAGCCCTCACCACTGTTTCAGAAAGCGCCTGAGCTCGCTTACCGTGCTTACTTTGTCAAGAAACTGCTTACAGTCTTGCATTAGAATTTTTAGACTTTGCACATGTTTTTCCAGATTGCTGGCAATCTGTTTGTCGGTGTTGCCGTGGTACCAGCGGTAAACCGTAAAATTGACCGGGTCTTGGTGCAGTATTTGCTCCCTGTCCATTTCAAGTTGCTGCAATTGCTTTTTCAGCATGGCGACAAGCCCTTTCAGCTCCTTTTCATCGATTGCCAGCGGTTCCTCAGACACGTATTGCCGATGCATTAACAACAGCGTGGGCAGATCGTGGTTTTCCCGCGCTTTAAGCAATTGGCTCATGAGCAGATGCTTTGCTTCCTTCCTGGATTCATCCAGCTCTTTATCGGGGTGTAGCGCCTTGGCGAGACGCCGAAACAGGGTGTTGATTGAGTCAGGCCGTACCAAGTCGTCGGGCTTGGTCGCCGCTCGAGTCCGTTCTGGGTCAAACTCGTCAGAACTCTGTTGCCGTTCGTCTTCCGCAAAGAACTGGTTGAAAAATTCATCGAAGCTGCGACGCTTTTCAGCATCATCCCCAGAGTCCACTTCGAAACGGGAGTCGAGATCGTCCAGCTCATCGTCGTCATCCAGATTATGTTGCTGGTTGTTGCCCGCGCGTCGGGATTTTTTGGCTGCTCTGGCCTCTTCTTTGGCCTCTTCTTTGGCGTCTTCCTTGTCCTGATGATTTTGCAGGAAGTCGGCGAATACGGTAGAGATTTTTGCCTTGTCAGCGGCGGGGTAATAAGGGTGGCTCTGCAGATACTCCACATTTTCACCCAGCCAATGCACCAGGGACTCGCGCTCATAGCCTGAGAACGTTTTGCGCTCAAGAAAATCCAGCAGCCGGAAGCATTCTTGCGCCATCAATTCACTCAGCATCAACTCAACAGGCAACACTTCTGCTTCGTAGCGTTGCTTCAATTTCGCCATGTCGTCAGCAAGTTTGGCGTTGTCCTGTTGGCTTTTCTGAACCAGGCGCCAGTGTCTTTCAAACTGGGCATTGAGGGTGCCCGCCTTGCCCTTTTTGGGGGTGGCTGTGGAGGGAGCGGGTTTAATTTTGATGAGTTGCATGGAGGAGAGAATGCGCTACTACTGCTTTGCCCAGATCGTTCTGCACTGCCAGGCCATATGCGTCCGCTGCCTTGGTCTGGGCTTGGCGCAACAAGGCAAGGGATGGCATCATCTTACACGATTTGCGGAATCGGGGCTGTCGACAACTTCGTTCACAACTGGTTATATCCCTGCCAAGCGGTATTGCCCAGCCCAGCGATTTGAGGAATTCAAACCATGTCTTCATCACTCTCACTTTCAAGACGACAGCTCTTACAAACTGGAACGCTGGCCGCTTTTGCAGCCAGCACCTCCAATGTGTTCGCCGCCGATGCTGGTCGCCTGACGGTACGTCATCACCAACCATCCGCAAGCATCGCTCCTGGCGAGCATGTACTGGACGACAACAATGGCCGACGCGCCATTCTGTTTGTCCCCGCATCCTACAGTCCCGCTACGCCAGCGCCTTTCATGATGATGCTGCACGGCGCGCGCGGCGATGGTGATCGCACGCTGGAGCAACAACGCGCGGTTGCAGATGAACATGGCGTAGTGCTGTTGTGCCCCAGCACGCGCTCCGGCACTTGGGACGCCATTCGCGGTGACTTCGCGCATGATTTCGCGAAACTGGATGAGCTGCTGGCGCAGGTGTTCGAACGCTGCAACATCGATTCGGCACGCATCGCCAGCGGCGGCTTTTCCGACGGTGCTACTTACGCGCTTTCAGTGGGACTCATGAACGGCGATTTCTTCACGCACATCATTGCGCACTCTCCCGGTTTCATCATTTCCAATGAGCGGCACGGCAAACCCGCCGTGTATGTGTCGCACGGCCGCCAAGATGAAGTGCTGCCGTTTGACCGTTGTGGAGCCCGCATCGTGGCGCAACTGGAAGATGAAGGTTATGCGCCGCGCTTCGATGTCTTTGAAGGTGGCCATACGGCGTCGCCGGAGCTGCGCAGTGCGGCACTGGGGTGGTTCAAAAATGTGGCCTGAACCAGGCATGTCAAAGTGATGTGACAATGACCGCCGCAAACACTTCACCGGGCGTCAACTCCCGCCATTCACCCGCTTGCAAGGTCGCATCAAGTTGCAGGTCACCAATCGCGCTGCGGTGAATGCTGAGTACAGGATTGCGAAAGCGGCCGAACATGCGCTTGAGCTGGTGGTAGCGTCCTTCCTGCAACGTCACCCGTGCCGCCCGCTCACCGAGAATTTCCAACTGCGCTGGACGTGTGGTGATATTTTCAAAAGGGAAATACATTCCCGCGGCAAATGCGGCGACGTACTCCGCACTCAGCGGATCACGCAGCGTGACTTCATATTGCTTGCTGACACCTTGCTTTCCAACCCCGCTCGCCGGGGCGCTCAGCAGGCGTGACCAGACCCCATCATTCGTCAGCAGCAACAAACCGCTGGCATGCAAATCAAGACGACCCGCGATGTGCAGGCCGGTTGAATCAGTAATGAGACCGGTGACCACCGGATGCCGGGGATCGCGGGTTGCACTGAGCACACCACAGGGCTTGTGCAACATCACGTAACGCGCGGGCTGCGACTGGATAACTTTATCATCCACCGTGATGACACTGAAACCGTCGACCAGCAGCTCGCGTGCATCGACAACCTTGCCATCCACCTTGATGCGCTGCCGGGCCAGCATCAGCCGCACGTCATCCGGGCTAATGCCAAGATACTTGGCAACCAGACGATCAAGGCGGCTACGGCGCGCACTCACGGGAATTCAGTTCCTCAGTATCCAAAGGCTGTTACTAGCCCCACATCCGTTGTACATTGCTGCAGGGGAGCTGTGACCTGCATCATCAATAACAATTTCAATAACAACATGATAAACAAAAAAAATGAAGCTCATCCTGGCTGAAAGCCGCACCCTCCGCTTTTTCTCTTTATTTGTTCTCTATCTTGCGCAGGGCTTTCCCTTTGGCCTGGTGAACACCGCGCTGCCGGGCTACCTGTTGGAACATGGCGCAACGCCGGCGAACCTCGGCTTCTTTGCAATCGCCTCGTTACCCTGGAGCTTCAAACTGTTGCCGGCGCCCTTGATGGATCGCTTTACCTACTTGGCGATGGGCCGGCGCCGACCCTGGGTAATCCTGATGCAGTCCGGCATGGTGCTTACCGGGCTCGCTTTCGCCTTCTTCCCCGCAGGTCTCGACAACATCGTGGTACTGACAACGCTGTGCTTCGTGCTGAACTGTTTTTCTGCCACGCAGGATGTCGCCGTGGACGGCATGGCGATCGACGTGCTGCCCGCCGAAGAACAAGGCCGCGCCAACTCCTTCATGGCCTTTGGTCAGGTCATGGGCATTTCCATTTCGAGCATCGTCAGTGCCTTTGTGCTGGTCAACTATGGCCTTGCGGGCATCGCTGGAATGCTGTTTGTTGCCTTCGGGCTGATTCTGTTCTGGAGCATCGCCGTGCGCGAACGCGCCGGTGAAAAGCTACTGCCCTGGACGCCCGGCCAGGCAACGGCCCGGTCCATCAGCATGCAGGCTGGCGGTTGGAAAGAAGTCGTGGTGAACCTGATGAAGGTGCTGTTTCAGCCAGCCAGTTTGCTGCTGATGGGCGCATCGTTCCTGTTCATCTTTGCGCACAGCATGTGGCTGGGGCTGGCAAACATCGTCGTTGTGCAAACGCTGGGGTATGCCAATACCGTGTACAACTCGTTCATTGGCATTACCGGACCTGTGGCAGCGCTGGCTGGTTTGCTCTTGGGATATTTCGTGGACAGAAAAGGGTTGCAGCGTTTCTACATCGGCACGCTCCTGTTGTACGCCGTGTTGGCCCTTGGCGTCGGGCTGAGCTCGTCTGCATGGGCCTCGCCCTCGTTCCTGATGACTGTCGGCGTGCTGCAGGCCTGTATCTATCAGGGCACGTTCATCAGCTTCATCGCAATCCACATGAATATCAGCTGGATCAAAGTGGCAGCCACTCAATTCGCCCTATACATGGCCTGGGTGAATATCGGGCGTTCCATGGGTCCGGGCGTGGTGGCTGCATTGCAGCCGTACTTGGCCTACAACCAGATGTATTTTGTCATAGCGCTCTGCTTCTTCATTGCTGTTGCCTTGGTCTGGACAGTAAATTTGCCCGCGCATCAGCAGAAAATCAGGGCATTGGAAGCGCAGGGATGACGCGTAGACCTTCACAACAGGCCTTGTTGGTCGCTGCCTTGCTGCTGTTCGGCGCAATTCCGGTAATGGCACAAAAGCCGGCGTGGAAGCCGATTGCAGAGTTGCTGGTGGGGAG
>CAMDML010000033.1 GCA_945902215.1 Klebsiella pneumoniae
CTGCCTCACCCCTTGTTGGGTCCCAATGCCCGTGATCACATCCAGTGGGTTCCTTCCCCAAACGGCCCTGGGGCCGGTGGCGCTCTGAATTGAAGCAATTATTTGGCGCCTGAATTGAAATTGCTCTGTATAATTAAGAACTTGGAATAGCTAAAGTTACTTCGAATTTCGGAAGTGCAATTCCACGTATGAATGGTGCTCCATTAAGCCCGCATGCCCAGCGCGTCATGTTGTCAAAGCGCCATTCCAAACAAAAACTACAATAATCCGGGTATCCGGGAAGGAAAAGAAAAGAAATGAAAGTGACTGCTTTTAACAGCTCCAGAACCCAACTCTACCTCGCAATCGCCACCACCCTCGCTACGCTTGGCCCTGCCCTTGCAACAGCGCAACAAACCAACACCGGTGGCCTCGAAGAAATCCAAGTTACCGGAACCAGGGTTCGCCTCGTCGATGGCATGAGTGCACCAACCCCGGTCACCACGCTCACCACCGATGAACTGCGAAACTTCGATCCCGGCGCCACCTTGGCGTCTCAGCTCGATGACCTGCCGCAATTCTTCGACACCAACAGCGCGCAGCGCGGCGGCAATGCCGTAAGCAGCAACGCCGGTGGTTCCTATCTCAATCTGCGCGGCATGGGCCAAAACCGTACCCTTGTGGTGCTCGACGGCACCCGCGTGGCGCCGGCCGACGCACAGGGCAGCGTCAATGTGGATCTGTTCCCGAGCGCACTCGTGCAACGCATCGACGTAGTGACCGGCGGTGCTTCTGCAGCCTATGGCGCCGATGCCGTGGCCGGTGTGGTCAACTTCGTTCTCGACCGCGAGTTCGAAGGACTGCGCACCAACGTGTCGACTGGCATCACTGAGCAGGGGGACGGCGAGAACTACAGCTTTAACGTGGCCGGCGGCAGAGGGTTCATGGACGATCGCCTACACTTCATCGGCTCGATCGAAGCGCGCCAGATCGACCAGATCGGTATGCAGAACAAGGACCGGGTCGACAACTGGCAGGATTGGGGTCTCGTGCGCAACCCGAAATGGGTATCCGCCACCGCGACGCCGGGGGTGCCGGCGCGCATCACCATGCCCAACGTGTTCAGTAACCAGTCTGCGCCGCAAGGCAAGATCATCACCGCGGCACCCAACTTTCCTTATACCAACTATACCTTCTCCGACGACGGCACCAACATTCGCCCCTATGCTTTCGGCCCATTCTCCTCCAGCAGTGGTGGCGGCAACTTGAATAACCAGAGCGGCGGGCAGGAATACAAGTATTACGACGCGGGCGTTTTCCGCGGCCCCGGCGGCAACGAAGTGGCGCAGCGCTCGGGCTTCGGTGCTCTCAAATTTGACGTGAACGATAGGCTGTCGCTTACCGCGCAAGTCGCCGCCGGCCGCAGCGAATCCAATCGCTTTGGCCAGCATGCCAATGCCTCCATCGCGGGTCCTGTCTATGCCTGGAAAGCGTTTCGCAACAACGCCTACCTGCCACCGCAGCTGGCCGCTGGAATGGACGCCGCCGGCCTCGACGTGATCAAGTTCTCCACCATCAGCATGGTCGATGGCCCCGGTCTCGTGAATATCTACGACAACCGCGTCGACATCAGCATCCAGGCGCAGCAGATGTACACGTTCGGTTTCGACTTCGCTATCGATGACAACTGGAACCTGACCGGTGCCTATCAGGTGGGCAAAACCAAGATCGACAGCGGCGTGCGCAACATTCCGCGTACCGACAAACTCTTCCTGGCGATGGATGCCGTGCGCGATCCGGCTACCGGCAAGATCGTTTGCAACATCGCGCTGCGCAATCCAAGCCCCGCTGAACTCAAGCAGTTCATGCAAGGCAAGTTGCTGGCGAGCCCGAGCAACGTCAACGGCGTTACCGCCGATTCCCCGATCGGTCCGATGAACCCGCAGGAGTGTGTGCCTTTCAACCCCTTCGGTCTTGGCAACGCCAACCAGGCTGCCAAGGACTGGATCCTCGATGAAGGCAAGAAGCAGGTGCGCACGCTTGATCAGGATTTCGCCGAACTCCTGCTCACCGGCGAGCTGTACGAGGGTTGGGGCGCAGGCCCGATCTCGCTGGCGGCCGGTCTTACGTGGCGCGACGAAGTCTTCGATCAGGTCAACTATCCCGTATGGGGAGAGCGCAGCCTGTTGAACGCACCCGCGCTCGGTATCCGCGCGATTCCCGACGGCTTCGCCGGCGACGGCAACCGCGAACTGCATCCCTTCTCCGGGATCGGCTCCGGCGGCGGCAGCAAGGACGTGTGGGAGTGGTACAGTGAAATCAACGTGCCTATCTGGGAATGGGATTCCGGGCAGAGCATCGGCTCATCGTTCGCTTTCCGCAGTTCCGACTACTCTTTGTCGGGCCGCCAGGAAAGCTGGAAGATCGGCCTCGATGCACAGGTGTTGTCGTCTCTGCGTTGGCGCGCCACGAAGTCCAGCGACATCCGTGAACCGAACTTCGCCGAAATCTACTTGAGCGGCACCGGTGGCGGTAACGTCAACGACCCGTTCCGCGCTGGCGAAAACAACAACTCGCTCACCGTTCTGGCGAATGCCAACCCCGCTCTGCACGCTGAGATCGGCGACACCATCACCACAGGCTTCGTGTGGCAGCCCACCTTCGCTGACTGGATCGACGGCTTCTCGATGTCGCTCGACTGGTACGAGATCAACCTCGCAGGCGCAATCACGACCTATGGCGCGCAGCGCATCGTGGACGATTGCTCCGCACGCCTTGCCAGCGCCTGTAACCTGATCGTACGCGGCGCGCCGAACAACAACTTTGCGCTGGGCCCCATCACGCGCATCCTGAACCTCTACATCAACGCCGACCAGGCGCAGACGCGGGGCGTGGACTTCGAGGCGAGCTACCGCATCGAACCCAACTTCTTCGCCAGTCAGGAGGAGTCGCTCTCACTGCGCACGCTGGTAGGATATCTCGGTGAGAACTCCACCACCACCGCAGCCGGCCTTACGCAGGACCAGGCCGCCAGCCAGACGCGTCCGGAGTTTTCCGCCACCACCAGCCTTAACTACAACCTGGGTCCGTGGGGCCTCATGCTGCAGTCCACGTACTACGACAGCGTGATGAACAACATCACCTGGGTGGAAGGTGTGCACATCGATGACAACTGGATTGCCTCGCAGACCGCCTTCAACACGGCAGTGTCCTACACAGGTGATCTGGCAAGCGGCTCCACCTGGCGGGCCTCGTTAAACGCCACCAACCTGTTCAACAAAGATCCCTCGATCGTGGCCAACGCCAACGGCCAGACTTTCATTACAGGACATGACACGTTGGGGCGCAGGTATCAGCTCAGTTTGAATATGACGTTTTAATCTGAATGCGGTAAATGAAGCGAGCGCCGGGGCGAAAGCCTCGGCGCTTTTTTTTTACGTTGAGCTTCGTTCGCGCGTCCAGTCAAACCAGTCCTTTGTTACAACCTGTTGTCCTGACAGTAATGTTCCTGCGGATCTGAACCAGCCAGCCACTTGAGCGTCCAGCTGCTGGTCCATGGACGGGTGTAGGTGCCGGGATCGTTGATCGTCAGTTCGTAGTTCAGCGTGTTGTAGTCGACACGTGTCAGACGTTCAGTAGCATGCATCTGGGTGCTGTGCGGCAGGCCGCCGGGCAACCAAAATCTTTCGTTAAAACCTTCCGACTCAATCACAAAGGTATCGCCTTCCCACGCACCAACATTGCGGCCGTAGTAAAGCAGGTTGCCGTCATCAATCTGGAAACCGCCATCATGCGCGCGGCCATCTGTATAGATCAGCTGCCAGTCGTGATTACCACCGCCCGCAATTACAAAGATGCGCTGCATCGGTTTGTCTTCGAGCAGTTGAATGCCATAGGGCTCGAGGAATTTGCGCGGCCCTGCGGGCGGACGGCATTCGAGATAAGTGGGGTCATTGGCAAGGAATTCACGCTGACGCTTTTCATACAGGCGCAGCGCCCATGTCTGCAGCGGCGCGACTTTGGCTGCATCGGCAATATTCTCAAGCTGGCCATTGGCGGCCATGGCAATGCCAGTGCCGTCTTCCATCAGAACGGAAGTGCTTGGTACCCAATATCCGACTTCGCCTGGAGGAGCGCCAAGGCGCGGAGTGCCATCGGGCCACCGCGGTGTTTCCTGCGCGGGCTGGTCAGTGATGGTGGAAAACAGCGTAGTCTTGGTAAGGCCGAATATACTCTGCCCGCTGCTGTCAATAATAACGGTATCGCCCCAGACCTGAAAACTATTGTCCCTTGCACTGAAACCCTGCACGGTAATGGTGTCGCCCGGTTTCAGCACTGTTTCTGCCCATCCGTTCAGTTCGAGCAATTGCGGACTTTCGAGTTCGACATACCAAGGTGTTTCCTGCGTGCCATCTTTCACAAGCATGAAGATATGCGCATGAGGATTGGCCCAGTCAAGTTTGGTTACCCTGCCTTTAAGCGTAACTGTCTGATCCTGGTCAAACTTGGTGGAAATGCCGTGATGGGCCAGTGCTGCCGTACTCACCAGTATTGAAACGGCGACTCCGGCGAACCAATGAAAATTTTTGTGCAACATGGTTGTCTCCTGCTAAATGCTTCACTTTGTCTCTATATGCCATATGAAAGATCAGGGGAAAATCGGCTGCGAGCGATCCATGACCTTGTACTGGGTACCGACCATGAGGTCGAAAGCCATGTTCGCGTCCTGGCAAACAAACTCAAACGTTTCGCCTTCTTCCCAGTTCATGTTGTAACCACTGGTCCAGGTTTGCGTGTAGGCGCCGGGATCATCAATAGTGACTTGGTAATCAAGTCGCTCAAGTGAAACGCGCGTGAAACGTTCGGTCAGGTGCAACTGGTTGGTATGCGGAGAGCCTTCGGCGTCGAACCACATTTTTTCATTGAGGCCCACGGTATCAACTACCAGAGTGTCACCTTCCCAGTGACCAATCGAGTGGCCGTGGTAGGTAGGTTTGAGATTGTCGGGATGGTCGCGGCCATCCATGAAAATTTCGCGGTAGTGGCGCGGACCACCGGTGGGAAACATGTAGATTTTCTGCATGTCGGGAAACTCGACAAACTGCGTGCCATAAGCAGTTGCCACTTCGCGTGGACCTGTCCCGGGCTTACAGCGGGTGTAGGGTTCAAAACGCGTGCGCGAACGAGCCTGGAACAGCGCTTTCGCCCAAGGCTGGAAGGGTACTTCGCTGAGTTTGATTTTTGGGTAACGATCAGGAATTTGCAGCACTTCCTCGTAAGGGGTATAGGCAATGATGGAGCCATCAGGAATCACATCAAACACGGTCAGCATCGGACGCGTGCCGAAGTTAGCCCACATGCCGGCTGGCTCACCTGGACCCGTACCAAGTATTACCCGCCCCTCGCTATCGCGGGGCGCGGGGTGGGATTCCATGGCCGACCTTCGCGGCTGTGCCTGAAGTGAAGGTGGAAGCGCGCAAGCGAGCGCAATGGCTGCGAGTAGTAGCACGCGTTTTTTGTAAGTCACGATCACGAAATTTTTCTCCTGTTAAGTTTGGAATTGGCGACTTCTCGACCATTCCTGGACTATATCCTTCACTCTACCGCAGGGATTTTTACTTCCAACCCGCTCCCTTTGGCGATGTCATCTACCTGATATCCAGTCATAAACAGCTTCGCCCGTTCCAGATCCAACGGAGTTGCAAATCTGGGATCCATGTTGGCTGAGGAGCAGGTGAACCCTCTCAATGTGCACTCCGAAGTTGAATGCTCGATACCTCGTTCCGCCATCAGTCGGGTCATGAGCGTAACCGCTTCTTCGTTGAAGACTATCGCATTATTGGGACGGAATGTACCGACGCCAATTGCGTAGTCGATTGGCATCAGCGGTTCTATGCTCGCACCGAAGGTGCCATCGTTCTTCTCACCGAGGTCGAAGGCGCCTAAATCAGCACCCTGGTCGACGAGGTATTGAATAATCGCGGGATCACCCAAGTTGGCCGCGGCCATCAATGGCGTGATGCCGTAGTCATCGTGCCAGTTCAAGTCGAGGCCCTCCGCCACCAGAATCCGGAGGACTTCCAGCCGTTCGACGGTCGGGCGTTCCCGGTGATAGCCAAAGATAAATCCTGTACCTGCGGCCGCGCTGAGCGCCGTTTCATCGTCGCTCGATCGGATGTGGGGATCGGCTCCGAATTCCAGCAGCAGGCGCACCAGCTCCGGGTCACCGGAAAATGCCGCGCGCATCAGAGCAGTCGCAAACACGATACGCGGCGACCCTTCCCGCATGAGGGCCATCGGGGTGCTATCGATCACCGCGTTAGGGTCGGCACCGGCCTCTAGCAGCTTCCTGACGAGAGGCAACGGATCCTCCATCACCGTCCATGGAAAGTTCGGCGCGGTTTCCATGTTGCGGCGATCCACCGCCCAGAACAGCGGAGTGAAACCACTGGCGTCGGGCAGGTTAACGTCTGCGCCACTGTCAACCAGGAAGGAGGCAAAGGCGTAATTGCCGTTAAAGATCGCCAGTCCCAGGCTATCCTTGCCATCGGCTGCACGCGCATTCACATCTGCACCGGCCTGGATTAAAAGACGCGCGGATTCAAGGTGTCCGTCCCGCGCTGCAAACAGTAGCGGGGTCAGTTCTCCGCTGGCGTGCTCTTCAGGAACTCTATCCTCAGGAAGACGCGCGCGGGGTGGTACTCCCTCAAATTTCACACTGCTGGCCATATTGCCAGGCAGGAAAGTGGTGATGGCATTTACCTCGGCACCAGCGTCGATGAGCATCTTGACTATGTCCGTATGGTTCTCGGCTACTGCCCACATCAGGGCAGTGGAAGCTCCCCAGATTTCTTTGGCATTGACCGCAGCGCCCTTGTCCAGAAGTACCCGAACGGCCTCAGGTTTGCCTGTGCGTGAGGCCACCATCAATGCTGTATCGCCGGTGGAGCTAAGCAAGGAATTCACGTTAACGCTGGCGTCGAGCAGTAAGTCGATCATCTCGGCACTGCCGTTTAGAGCAGCAAGGAGCAATGGCGTGGCACCAACCCTGTTGGGCGCCGCAGCATTTGCCCCGGCATCCAGCAGACGCTTGGCCATTGCTACATCGTCCCGTTGCGAGGCCCAGTGCAGCGCTGTAGCGCCGTCAACCTGAGGTTCGTTCACATCAAGCCCCTGCGCGATCAGACCGCTTAATGAAGCGGAGTCGCCATTCATTGCAGCATCGGCAATTTCAGCAGCTCTGCTTGCGCTGGTTATGAATAAAATCAGAGCAATGCAGCACGCCAACTGTTTTATGCGAATGGCATGGGTTTCTAATAATTGAATTGGGTGCATCTGTTTTCCTCCAGTGGGGAATATTCCGGGCTCAACCAGGATCCAGACCGCGGGTCCTACCCAGCCATTCAACCAGGCGCTCCAGGTTTTCATCGCTGAGTTCCGCGCCGTTCTCTCTCATTTCAAGAACCAAGTCATGCCATTGCGCGGTCGTATTTCTTTGGCCAAAGACACGGATTCGGTGGCATTCCGCACACGTCTCCTCCAGAAAAACCCGGGCATCCTGATCAGAAAAGAATTCAGTGATTTCCGGAGGAACATACTCACGGGGAAACGGAACCGTTTCGGGCCCGAAATTTTCCACCAAGTAGTCGAGAAGGACCGCCTCATGCTCCGGGGTGATCGCGATATTTCGCAGTTGCTTGTGCTTCGTATCAATCAACTCCTGCCATCCGGACCTGTCCAGAGAGTTGTAGGCGTAGTAATCAATGCCATGGCACGCGCTGCAGTTTTTGAAAATCGCACTGCGCACTGGTTCATCGGGCAATTCCACATGCGGCCGGGCTGATCCGGGGCTCTGAGCGACTACGGGCAAGACAGGCAGATAAAGTACTGCCGTTGTAACCAGGCAGATCAAGGCTTTTCGGTAACTCCATTTCATAGGGGGTTCTCTTCGCTGCTTTGCTCAGGCGATTGGGAGGAAGCCGGTGCTCCCACCGAAGCTCTCCTGCTCAATGCCGTACAGGTGCAACAGACTCAAAAGCATGTTGGCTGTCTTCTCCGTGTTGTCCGGGAACACAATGTGGCGGTTGCCCTTGAATGTACCGTCAATGCCACCCGCGAGAATTACCGGGACCTTTTCATGCGCATGACGATGCGAATTGCCCATGTTGCTTCCCATGTAAACAAGCGAGTTGTCGAGCACATTGCCCTCGCCATCCGGGATGCTGCGCAACTTGTCCAGGAAATAGGCAAGGATGCCAACATGGTAGCGATTCATTTTGGCGTACTCTGCGATATTCGAGGGCTTGTCGCCGTGGTGCGAAGTGCCGTGCCACGCGCCGTTGGTGCCGGATTCAGGGAAGCTGGTTGCGGAAATATCAACTCCCAGCATCATGGTGGCTGAGCGCGTAATGTCACCTTCGAACGCCAGTGCGATCAAGTCGAACATCAGCTTGAAGTGGACGTCCTTGCTTTGCGGAATGCCAAACGGGATTTCACTTGTCGGCTCCGCCACAGCATTGTCCATCGCAATCTGAATGCGCCGTTCCAATTCACGGATATTGCCCAGGTAGGTATCGAGCCTCACTTTGTCGCCCGCGCCAAGATTCTTCATTAAAGTGGGAATCTCGCCGGCCACCGAGTCCAGAATGCTGGCCTTTCTTGCCCGTCCCGCGCGCCTTTCTTCCGGGGTGGTGCCGGAGCCGAACAGGCGCTCGAAGGCCACGCGAGGATTGATCTCCGTCGGCAGCGGCTGCGTGGGAGAGACCCAGGACATGGAGTTGGTGTAGGCGCAGCTGTATCCCCAATTGCAATTGCCGTAGTTGCCGGCATCCTCGACGCCGAGTTGCACCGACGACAGGATGGTGTCCTGACCGTATTTCTGTGCGATCAACTGGTCAATGGTGACACCCAGGTAAGGGCTCACCGCATTTCTGCGTGGCCTGGCCCCGGAGAGGAAGACAGCGCCGCGCGCATGATTGCCTCCGGGCTCCTCCTCGGTAGAGAAAGCTTCCGGAACGTCCAGTCCGGTGATCAGCACAATACGATCACGGAATGATTCCAGTGGCTTGGTGATGTAGGAAAACTCAAAGTCGCTTCCCTCTTGGGTCGGACTCCAGTATCCCGGGGCAGCACCGTGTGGATGCCATATGCCTACGAAGCGCTTGACTGGATTGGTCGCCGCATTCGCGCGGGATGCCATGGCAGGAAGCATGGCATCGAGCAAAGGCAATGCAACGGCCGCCCCTGCCCCGCGTAAAAAAGTCCTGCGGTGAAGATTCTTGCGCGTAATGAAGTTCATAAAACCTCCTTTAAGGGCCGCTAGGGCTGATGCCAACCGTGTTCGTTTTTGCTCATGGTGTTTCGATCCCGGCCAAATCGCTGGCAGCCTCAGCCGTTCTCGTCAGGAAAGGCGGACTCTGGACAATGCCCAGCACCAGCGCGGAGAAGCGGTAATCGTCTTCCTGCGCTTCATGTACGATGGAACGGATGACGGGCATGTCGTAATACTCAACGCCCCGGCCAAGGCCATAAGTCATCAGCTTCTCCGTGGCAAAGCGCACAAATTGTGGTGAATAGCGGAGGAGCGCCTCTCTTACATCCGCGGGACCGTTGGCCATGGAGCCATCCCAGAGTTCGACAGATGTATCAAGTGGGGTAGCTACGCCACCCCACTTGCGCGGATGGCTCTCTACCGTGCGCCACTTGCCATCGGCGTCGAAATTTTCGAGAGCGAAACCGATGCCGTCCATCAGCTTGTGGCAGGTAGCGCAAGTCGGATCGGCCCGATGCAGAGTCATCTGTTCACGCAAGGAAGTGATCTGGGCGCCACCATCAGTTTCTTCAAGCGCCGGGACGTTGGCCGGCGGAGAGGGAGGCGGTGTGCCGAGGATGTTTTCAAGCACCCACACGCCGCGCTTGACGGGCGAAGTCCTGAAATTCTGCGTATAGGTAATCGAGAGAAAACTTCCCTGACCGAGCAGTCCACGGCGATAATCCAGCTCAGGTCCGAGTGTCACCTTGCGGAACTGCGAGCCATAGATATTGGGCATGCCGTAGTGTCTGGCCAGTCTTTCGTTGACGAAGGTGTAGTCCGCATCCAGCAGATCCAACACGCTTCGATCCTCGCGGACGATACTCTCGAACAGCAACTCCGTTTCACGCTTGAAACTCGTTCGCAACTCGTCATCCCAGTCCGGGTAATAGATACCATCCGGAAAGGTGGACGGCAGATTCCGCAGGTAAAACCACTGGGCGGCAAAGTTTTCCACCAGCGCATTGGACTTCTTGTCCGTCAGCATACGTTGCACTTGTGCCTCGAGAACAGCTGGTTCATGCAATTGTTCCTGGGCAGCGAGATTGAGTAGCTCATCATCGGGGATGCTGCTCCAGAGAAAGAAAGACAAGCGCGAGGCCAGTTCGAGGTCGGTAATGTTGTACGTGTCACCTGGACGCAGATTGTCTGGCTCCCGCTCAGCGCGCACGAGGAACTGCGGACTTGCGAGAATTCTGGCAATGGCTAATTCAATGCCATCCTCGAATGTGCCATCGTCGCGGCCGCTTTTGTAAAAAGCCATCAACGGCGTCACGTCCTCATCTGTTAAGGGATGACGATAGGCGCGTGTTGCCAGATTGGAAATAATCTCCCTTGCGCAAGACTCTTCCTCGGCGGTTTCCAAAGGAGTGCAAGTAAAAACTTTGCGCATGCTGGCCGAATCTGTCTGCCGTGTGGGATTAAAGGGGCCCTGAATTTTCAGTAGCCCAATGGCGGGATGGTTCTGCATACCTGGCAGAATCTCGTTCTCGAGCGATTTCCGGTCGTGCTCTTTGATCAAGCTGAAAGTCGGTCTGTAATGTGTTGCCAAGAAGGTGGCGCCAACGACATGTGAACCAGCTTTCACGGGAATAGTTACAGAAATGTCTCCTTCCCCTCCTTCTCCCCTGCCTCGGCCCAGATTGCTGTAATCGAAGAGATGGACTTGCTCACCATCAATGCTCAGCTCAAGTTGTTCTCCTGGAATGAAAGTACCCATGCGATGGTTCTGCATACTAAACGTGTAGTCGCCATCGGAAGGAAAAGTGTGGTTTACCAACATCCCGCCGCGAGTACCGAACGGAAGTCCCTCCAACTGCTGGGTCTGCGAAGTGTCTCCCGGCGGGAGAAAAGTAGCCTCCGCTGGCGATTTCCAATAGCCCACCGCAATGCTGGATAGCTTCACTGCCGCTGTTGCATACGCTTCAAGCAACGTTGATGAAATCGTTAACGATCCTGCGTTATTGTCAAAGCCGCGGGCTAAAGTATCAGGTGGCAATAGGGTGTCGGGATTGATCTCCAGCGCGAGAAGATCGCGAATTGCATTGGCGTACTCGCTGCGGTTCAGGCGATGCAGGGTGACGGAGCCAGAGTTGGGCTGCACCGAACTGTCGATCGCTGCTTCCAGTTCTTCGGTTAACGTCGTGTAGTCAGACCAGTCAGGTCGGGGTTCGCCTGGTGGGGGCATCATGCCGGCGCGCAATTTGCGGATAACTTTTTCCCAGGTCTCGGCATGGCCTGGTAATGCATCATTAAGCAAGACGGACAAATCAAGGCTGCCCGAGTAATCGTCGAGGTTATGGCAAGTGACGCAGTATCCATCAATGACGCCGCTCTGCGCCTCAGTCAGCACAGCGGCAGATTGCAAGGACTGAGCATTCGCCAGCGCCGACAGCCCAGCACAGATGAGGATCAGGAGATGCGATCTACAATTATTCATATAACGAGCTGACAGGTTACTAAACATTTTGACACCCTTCCTCTCCCGGCATAGCACCGTAGAATTATTGAGCGATCGTCAGATATCTTTAAAAACTGTGCTTTATTGTGCAACAAATCAACGCTAAGCGCGCTTCGCCAAAGAACCCTCGGATCGGTTAAATGGCTTCCTCACTATTTACATTACTCTGTTGCCATTAAATTCTTTTAAGGCTGTTGGCAGTTTCATAAACCCAGATCCTGAGTTAAAGCCGGCCACCCTCCGAAGGATCGCGTGAGCATTAATTTCTGAAGCCTCGCCTGCCCAAGCGACAAACTGGTCAGGCCGAACGAGGATCAGGCCGACGCCATAGTGTTTGCGTCCATCGGCACGGCTGTCGCGTACAATTGCCAAAGGCAGACCCAGAGATGCGGCCTCCTGCTCAAAAGCGGAAATCAATGCTTCTTCCTCATCAAACGCGATGAGAGTGAAACCGGCGCCAAGCGCTTCGTGCACATTGCGTCCATCGCTCAGCATTTGCGGGGAAAGATGCTTCCCTGCCTCAGCCGCAAAACTGTGGTTGCCGAGCGCATTACAGCCCGCACCAGCTTTTCCGAAGACGATCGACGAACCGCGGTAGTTGGGCTCAAAGGACTGCACTTCGGCGACGGCACTTTTGCTGCGCGCAGCCCATTCGACTTCGAATGCAGGCCTGTCACTTGCAGGATCGAAGGCGTCGAGAAAGCGCCGATCTTCGTTGATCGATTTCTCGATGAAATCGCACGAGGTAGAAACGAATACGCCATGACGTTCCTCGTGATAACTCTCCAGCAGATCAGCTCCACCCCAGCCCTGCAGCGTTGCGGCAAGTTTCCATCCGAGATTGCGCACATCCTCGAACCCGGTATTGATGCCATAGCCGCCATAAGGCGGATGGCTGTGCGCAGCGTCGCCGGCAACAAACACACGTCCCTGCCTGTAACGGTTCGCACTGGCAAAGCGCAGATCCCAAAAACCGACGTGCTTGAAATCCACGTCGAATTTTGCGCCGGCAGCCTGATGGAGATAGGCAGCAAAATCGAAATTGTTGCCGTCCGCCGCCTCGCGCGGTACCGGTGCATGAAAAAACCAGTCGTCTTCCATACCGACCCGGCCGAAGAACAGCCAGTAACCTTTTAGTGAAGGGTGCAGCACGTTAAAGAAGGACTTGCCCGGGAAACGCTCAAGAAGACGGCTCAGTTCCTTCGAGTGGAAGACAAGCAGCACCATTAGCTTGTCGTGATCGGTGATGGTCTGGCTGATGCCGGCGCTCTCGCGCACGACTGAGCCGCTGCCGTCGCAGCCGACGAGATAACGGCCAGTGACTGTTTCGCTACCACTTCCGTTATGTTCGCTGATCGCCACTCTTACGCCTTGAGCATCCTGCTCGAGCGATGTCGCCACCCAACCATAGCGTAACTCGACTGTCTCCAACTCCGCGGCGCGTTTGCGCAGCACGCGCTCCGTGGCATATTGCGGTAGGCGTTCGTTGTCTGTGAAGTAGTATGGACGCACGAGCTGGCGCTGCAGCCAGTCATAGTGGTGGCCTGACAAGAGCGAGCCGTAGGCCGTGAGGCCGCCATTGTCATAGGTGCCTGGGATGGTACTGGCCGCACGCAGCTGTTTCTCGGCACCCCAGAAATGGAAATGCTCCATCGTGCGCTGGGTGAGATTTTGGCCCTTGGGAATTGGTTGGGGTTGCGGGTATTTCTCAATGACCAAGCAGTAAACTCCGCGCAGGCCGAGCTCAATAGCGAGCCCCATTCCCACCGGCCCGCCCCCCACTATCACAACATCAGCATCATTTATCGAATGCATCACAGTAAACCGTGTAAATGGCGACTTTCAAGGTAGTTGTCTTGTGAACCGTTCAAGCAGACTTTCTCAGTTGTCCTAAATCTTTTCTTTTTCAAGAAGCTAAATATACACTGAAATCCTTCATCATTAATGATTTCAATTTTCAAAAACGATTTTGTGGCTCCACTCCGAACAGTACGGCGAAATAAGCACCGCTAGTTTGGAAATTATTTTTACAAGTGATTCAGAAAACAGATTAACGCTGTATTTACCAAGGGGATTCGATGGCGACAGCATGTTTGTGTCAGCGCATCCGTTCAAAATCTACGCCTTTTATGATCGGTCGTTCCAGACCGCTCAACGCATGCAATAGGATTGCTAGACCGGTTTACTGCTGGAACTCCGGTGTCATCTCCCTGCATTCATGGGCCTCGAACGGAGTTTCCGCCAGGGTCATCTCGTCGTAGCTTGCGTACGCTGCGGCGAGATACACCGGATCGGTGACAGTATACTCACGCTTCAGCGCCAGCTTTGTCGTATCGAGCGAGAAGCGTTCGACGATGTGCAGCTGGTCGCTGCTGCGGGTTGGCGGCGACAGCACTCCCGGCATGAAACCTGTCGTATCGACCACTAGCGTATCCCCTTCCCAATTGCCGATTGAGTGGCCGGCATAACTCGGGGTGATGGTGGCCGGGTGTTCCTTCATGCCCACGTGGATACGACGCTTGAAGTTGTAAAGGCCGTAGGTGATGTCGATCACTTTCTCGCCTTCGGCAGTGGTGCTCTGCACGAACTGATTGATAGGCCAGTCGGCAGTCCAGTCGCGGATGAGGCTGGTGGGCTTGCACGCGAACCACGGGTTGTCCTGCGGCGAGCGATTGTTGAATGCCTTGGCGGCGGCCTCACCTGCGGCGGTGTATACCGTCTGCGGGCGTGGTGGCTGCAGCGCACGCACCTGTTCACGCGTGATCTTGCCGCTGGCGACATCCGCCGAAAGGCTTGCCGGCATCATCGAGCGATCGCCGTCCGGTGATACGGTGAGCAGCATCTGCTCCACCGCCCAATCGCCGCTGAGGTTCAGCTGGCCGTCGGCCAACCGCGCAGGGCGGTTGGACGTATCAACCGGTGCGGCGGTCAAGTTGTCGTTGCGGCCCATCTCAGCCTGACCGTCGATCGAAAAAGTCTCGATGTAGCAGGCAGACGGATCATCACGGTGCGGATGTCCCTTGATATCGACATGGGCACCGACCTTGAACATCAATTCCGACCAGCCTGCACGTTTGATCAGCGTGGCAGCCCGCATCTCGCAGCGCAGGTGCTGCACGCTGCCATCGGCCTGCGTCACATCCAGCTCCATGTAGGAATGTGGATTGACCAGATTCATCTTTGTCAGCGTGCCGGACCATTCCCGGTCGAATTGCAACTGGTACAGCCCTATGCCGTGGTGGGCAAGGGCTGTGGTGCTCACGCCACTCAACAGTACGGCAGCCAGTGCAAGCCGCAGAGGTCTTGGTGAAAAGTCCATTGTTGTTCCTAAGTAGCGTTTTTCAAATCAGAAGTTGTAGTCAAGCCCCAGTGAGTAACGACGGCCAAGTTCATCACCGATACGCGATGTGCCACCGAACACCGGGTCCTTGTTGAACAGGTTGTTGACGTTGAACGATGCACGCCAGCTGGAGCCATTGCTCATGTCACCCGAGTAACCGAGCCCGAGGTTGCTCAGGTTGACGGCATCAAGGGTATTGTCATCAACATCGACACCTTCGATCCAGGTCCCGTTGCGCAGTGTTTCATCCTGCCACTGATGGGTGAGATTCACACTGAGCTTGCCGACACGATAGCTGGCGCTGGCGATGAACTGCTTGTCGGGAATAAGACCCGTACCAGCGGTCTCGAGCTTCGGAGAATTCAGCGGCTGTGAAGAGTTCTCCTCCATGTAACCGCCAATCAGGCGGAACGTCAGATTCTCATCCTGACCACTGATGAAGTCAGGCTCGGTGCGGTAACTGGCTTCAAAGTCCCAGCCCATGACCCTGGCGGCGTTGATGTTGACGAAGGTCACCCGGATCGACTGAATGGTACCGTCGCTACCAAAGGTGATGTTGTCGCACAACACCTTGTCCTTGAAGCAGGAGTCCACGGTTTGCTGCTCGGAAAAGCTGCCGATAGCGGATTGCAGATCGGCTTCGTAGCGATCAACCGAGAAGGACAGGCCTTCAACGAAGGAAGGCTGGTAGACGAAGCCAAGCACGGTTGTGTCTGCTTCTTCCGCCTTCAGGTCGGGGTTGCCACCCGACAGGTTGAACGTCTGATAGTTTATATTGCCGTTGAAAGGATCGGTGACGTTGGCACCGCGGCCTTGCTGCACGAACAACTCTTCGAACGAGCCTTCACGGATGTCTTTCGACAAGGTGCCGCGCAAGCGGAAGTCAGCGGTCACCTGCACGCTCAAGCCGGCTTTCCACGTAGTGAAGATGCCTGCGCGTGAGTAGTTCGACCAGCGGGCTGCCAGATCGAGCTCGGCACGCTGATCGGCACCTGGGGCGCCGAACAGCGGAAGGATGGTTTCGCCGAACACTTCATGGACATGATAGCCGCCCTCGAACTCGGGCTGGCCCGAGAAACGGTGCAGACTATCGGCGGTCTGGTTGCAGTTGACCGCAGGCGCAACACCGCGCAACACAACCGTGCCGTCGGGCAAAGTCACGTTGCAGGGCGAACCCAGCGAGTCGATGGCGTCATCGACGATGTACTGCTTGATGCCGGAGTCACGGTAGGTGGCTCCCAGCGCGCCACTGATCGGCCCTGCCCCCCAACCTTCCCAGAGGGTGCCGTTTGCCAGCAGTTCGGAGAAGTCCATTTGCTGATCGGAAATACCGGTCTTGGTGCGGGAGGAATGGATGTAGTCCAGCGCCGCCTGCGACTGCTGGCCCTTGCCGAGCATATTGAGCGGTACACAGTCGCTGATCGAACGGTCTATGCTGTCGACCGCGAACGGGTAGGCGATAGGCTCGAGCTTGCCCGGAGTTTTAGCGCCGAAAAAGTCGCTGCGATAGGCTCGGTAGTTCTTCAGCGCCCATTGGTTCATTTCTGTTTCGAAGTTGCGACCCTGGGCAGTCAGCTGCTGTTGCGCAAGCTTGATACGACACATAGGTTGGCCGGTGGCAGGATCGGCGACGGCGTCGGCTGCCATATAGAAGCGGTCGAGCCTCTCCCAATTCGAGTTTTCGTTATGCTTGCGCGCTTTACCGGTCTGCCAGGAGCCGCGCAGGTTCCAGTCGCCCCAGAGCGCCTGATCGAAGCCAAGGGTCAGTGAGCCGATGGTGTTGACGATCTGCGGATGCTCGATGATGCCGTATTGCACATCCAGGTTGCCATGCTGGTCCACCCGGATGGATTGCCGGTTTTCCTTGATCATCAGGTCACGCACGCTTTGCGGCAGCAACGGGTTGTCCCGGAAAAGCGTCATGTAGACCGTGTTGGCGTGGCCGTTACCGGTACCGCCCGAACCTGATGAGTTGGGCTGCGGATAGTTACTGGTGCGCCCGAACAACACGTGTCCCCACAGCTTGGTGTCCTCGTTGATGACCCAATCGGCGCCAGTGAACACGGTCTGCTGCTCGACCCCAAGACGCTCGAAGCTCTGCGGGTGGCCTTTGATGAACAGTTCGTACTGCGGGTCGCCAGGCGCTCCCACCATCGTGTTCTGGCTGCCGGCACCCGCAAACGAGGCGAATTGACCGTCGACGTACGGAATAATGCCCTTGCCGTCAACCGTGAACTGCTGACGGTGCAGTGCCGAACCGACGGCGGTGGTGATCAGGCCGGTCGGAGTGAAGTTGCTGCTGTAGACGTAGTCCTTGGTCAAACGCAGTGGCTGGTTCGGGGTCGCTGTCGCCGACACCCACGCCGGGTTTTTCACATAGCCCTGTTTTATGTCCCAGTCGGCGAAGTCGCGACGATAAGCGTCGCTCATGCGCACCTCAACCGAGCCGAATACGTGGAGATCTCCATCGAAGAAGTCATCGCCGAAGGTCAGCGAGGCGCGGTTGTAGACGCCGTCGCCTTCCTCGCTGATCCCGGTGCGGTAAGCAAGATCAAGGCCGGTGAACCTGCGATTGAGCACAAAGTTGGTAACACCGGCGAGTGCGTCTGCACCATAGGCAGCAGAAGCGCCTCCGGTCACCACGTCCACTCGCTGCACCAAGGTCGTCGGCAGATAGTCAACGCTGACAGAACTGCGCCGATCGGACGGTACTACCCTGGCTCCATCCAACAGGACCAGCGTACGGTTGCCACCCATTCCACGCATGTTGAGCTGGCTCTGTCCAAGGTCGGCGGTAACGCGGCCTGCGACGTTGTCGGAGCTGACGTTGTTCGCGAATTGGGGCAGATTGTTCAGCTGTTCTGCAACGCCGTTGCCCGGTTCTAAAATCTCCAACTCTTCCCGGGTGACGGTAGTTACCGGTACCGGCGATTCGAAACCGATGTCGCGCGAAATTCGGGAACCTGTGACTATGATCTCCTCGGTGAGTGCTTGTGCTTGCGCTGTGTTGGCCCCGAGTATCGCGAGTGTGGTGACGGTACCAACAGCTGCGGCCAGACTTTTCACGCGAATGTGCTGTGCGATTGTGCGGATCATGCTGATCTCCCCTGTGCCATTTTATTGGTTTAAGCGTGTCAAGCCAAAAAGACACACCACTGCAGGCCTACAGCAAACATCAGGTCGACATCGTCGTATTCTGATTAGTTCCCGATCCGGAGTCACTCCCTCAAACAATTAAGAGTCAAAATAAATGCGCCAGTTTTCGAACCGGCCCGTTCGTTTCTTGGTAATTCCCCAGACGAGGAGATTGGACATGAAGAAGCGATTTACAGAAGAACAGATCAATGGCTTCTTGAAGGAGGTCGATGCCGGAATCCATCCCGGTGAAGGAGCTGTGCCGCAAACAGGGCTTTTCGGAGGGCAGTTACTACTTCTGGCGCAGCACGTTTGGCGGCATGACCGCCCTTGGCAGGAAGTCTATGGAGTATAAAAGCTCTTTAGCTTTATCAACAAAAAGAAGCTGAATACTCCAAATCCAGGAAGTTTTAATGGGGTTTACGGTTCACCGCTCACGCTGCCAAGGCTTGTGCCATCGGCAAGTATAGCCCCAACATAAAGTCCTCCGAAGGTCCCATCCTTGAGCGTCCCACCATCTAACACTGGAGGGTTTGCAAAAATAACAACCTTATCCCCCGGGTTAAGTGAAGTGCGTTTCCATCCTGAATTTATCAATATATTAGGGGCCGTCATTTCAATCGTCCACTTTCCACCTGGAGCACCATCTACTGTGCCTTCAAGTTTGAAAGACGCGTGGGGGTTAGTCCAGCGAAACGAGCTAATGGTTCCTTCTATTCTGACGACCTTCTCCTTATCGAACCCAGCAGTGGAGTGATGAGCCAGTATTACAGTACTTAGCAGGGCAGAACCTATCGCCATGCTTGCAGTTAATAAAATTTTAGTTAGTTTTTCCATAGTGTTTGCTCCGAATCTAATCATCTAGCCCAACCTGACCATTTTGCATACTGAAGAGATCATCATTAAGGTCGGGTAAGCACTCAACCTCACCGATATCTGTGTTGTCTACACGCAACCATTGCTTGATAGTGCGCCATTCACCAACCCAGCCTTGGGGATCAATCATAATGTATTCAATTTGCAGGACTTCTCCATCCTCCAATAAACTGAGACGTTCCTGCACACTAAATTCATTAGAAATAGGAATGCCCTTATCGATAAAATGCTGGTGCGGTTCTATATAGCGGGTATCAACCACTAGTGTGTCACCTTCCCAGTGGCCAATGGATTCTCCGTTATAGGTATAGATCACCAAATCAGAATCAGTGTAGTCGCGCCCATCAAGAAAAACCTGACGGAAGCCATTATTGAAATTGGAAACCATATAGATGACGGTTGGTGCCTGAATCATCATGATTGGCCAAACACGAGTCATCAACATAGGAATACCAGCAGGGAAGCACGAACCAATGGCATCGCGGTAATCGAGTCCTTCAGCTCCCGCCCTTTTGCCTTCTTCAAAATCCAGTTTGGCCTGACCAATAAATTCCGGATAGTTTGGGCCAAACAAAAAATTACTAAATCTCATGTCAGGAAACCATGTGCCAGTGATGTCGAACCCTGGGGCGGGTCGATCCATAGCCAGATTTTCTGGAGCCAAAGCACCTAATTGACCAGGATGGTCCGGTATTATGAATGAGAGAGCCTCGCGGCGCTCATCAGGAGTTTGCGCAAATACGGTACTTGTTACAGCACAAAAAGCGATGGTAACAACGCTAATAAGTTTTTTAATTTTAGTCATATGTCTATTCCTATCCATCTTTAAAACCATTCTTGCATGAGGAGTATAAAAGCTATTTTTTTGGATGGCGCGCCGAACTTTCTGGACTTACCCCGGTGTTGTTGACAAATCCTGACATCAAAATGAGGCTGCTACTCAAATACGGGGGGACGTCGTCACGACCGGCGTACCGTCTTCCCGGGTCGGGGCATTGCCGCCTTCCACCAGTAGGCCGTATACGCCTGCGGCGCGAGCGCGATGTCCCTGAAAGGTGATGCTCTCTCCCACTTTGAAGGTATCGCTCGCATAGCCCATCCGCTGCAGATGCACGGCGGCGGCGCCGCCATAACTGACGTCCCACTCCCGCACGACGCCTGTCTCATCTTCCGCCTCCAAAATCAGATGGGGGTGCGGATTTATCAGCCGCCACTGTTTGACCGTGCCAGTCAACTCAATGGGCTCATCCTGATAAATGCCTTGTGTGCTGTGATGGGCATGAAGCGCCCCTGTCAGGGACGCGCCCGCCAGAAACAATGCCAGACCAATACGATTCATATGCTATTCCTAAGGGCGTGCCTGATAGTCGATAAATTCAATGGGCGGATCGTTTGGATATTGGGGTGCCATGATCTTCAGGATCGATCGGGAAGCCTCCAGGTCACAAGCCCAGTTGAAATCCCATCCCTGCGTTTCCGGTTGCGAGGTCACGCGGTAGGTCAGCGGTTCCTTCAGGATGAAGGTGTCAGTGGCAGTGACTTCGAGTACGAGAGCGTCGCCTTCCCGCGAAAATCGCTCGAATAGCTGCTTCTGCGCGGAAGACGGTATGCGGTGATCCGCATTCCAGCCTTGAGGGTCGAAGGTGAACCGGTCGGTCACGGCTACCAAGGCGCCGTCTTCGTAGCGGCCAACGGAGTGTCCATAGTAGAAGAATTCGTTGTACTTCGGCTCTTCGAAACCATGCCCTTCAAGCCAGATCGTGCGTACCACTTCCTCCTTGCCGTAACGAATCAATACGCGGTCTTCCAACTGTTCGATGGCATAGGAATAAGGTTCGCTCCACATCATCGGAATGGGCATCGGAGCGCAGTCATACTTTGGCTGGGCAAATTCATCGATGGCGTCATGGTAGGCCTTGGCGCGGTCGGTCAACTTCGCGTCGTCCTCTGCCACTTCCATGCAGCCGCGGTTGAATCCTCCGCCGCCGGGGCACTGTGGCCACTGCCAGAGACCCGCGATTTCAGGAACGACTTCGGCGGCGGATGCTGCCGGAGCCACAAAAAGCCCACCAAAAACGCCGGCAAGGATGCCTGCTGCAATCTTGGCTACTGCAAATTTCTGCTTCATTTTTCCTCCTTAAAATTCCCGACCTCGGGCATATGGTCAAAATCCAGATCGGGTATAAATTGTCGTAATGAAATTATTCTGCCAACTCCAATTCAACAGCACCCTCTTCATTGATTTGATATCTATTACCTTCGAAGCAAGAATACTCCTGAATATAAAAATCTTCTGGCGCACGAGAATATCGTTTTACAACTTCCCACGGCTCATAAAAGACAACAGGATCCTCAAGTATGACTCCTACCTCGATATAATCCGGCGTAAGTTTCTGCAGGCGCATACTCACCACCAATTGATCACTATGAGGCACGCCTGTCGTATCAACCAAGGTGTCGTCTCTCATGCCAGTAGTCTTTGTTACCAGAGTGTTGCCTTCCCAATGGCCTGTAGTATATCCATTGTAGCTAACATCCAAATTTTCTGGCTGTGGTCGCCCGTCAAGGTAAATCCTCACTGTTGACTCACCCCATTCTGCATACCAATTAATCTGGTGGTCAGTCTGCAAAATCTCCGAAGGATAAACCATCCCCAAAAATCGCGGGAAACCCGCTGGCAAACACTGGGAAGTCGGGTCATTTGTGGATATACCTGCATCGGCATCAGCCTGTCGCTGTTTCCAGCGAGCCATATATTCCGGCTTTAGGGGTGGCATTTGCTCTCCTCGCCCCACAGATCCGTCGAAATGTATGCCACCAGAGGCGTTAAGCCAAATGCCATTCAAATTACGCGCAACGTCAGCTGACATATTCACTGGATCAGGACGCGGGATCAAACGAATAGTTGATTCTTCTACCCGGGATATGACTTCATTTGTTTCAACATCTACAGGCTTATAACTGATAAATCGAGCGCCCGCAGTGCCGTCATGCAGGGGATGTCCCTCAACTGAAATTCGGTCACCTGGCTTAAGTGTTGATCTATCCCACCCTTGGCGTGAAAGCATGTTTATAGGTCCATGCTCCAACTGCCAATCGACTTCACTGCCATCTTTATTGGTAACCGTTAATACCACCTGTGTATGTGGGTTAGTCCAGCTAAAGCTTTTAACGACTCCTGTCAGAGTAATTGGATTTTTGTTATCAAACATGGCAAATGAATGATGTGCAAAAATATTGCAGGAAGCCGCTATAGACATAATAAGCGCTACAAATGTAAATATTATTTTAGGTGCTAGTCTTTTTTTCATTATGATCCCCAAACCAACTAGAAAAATGCTATTTCCAACAAAATAGTCTAAATTAAGGCTTTAAATACTGTTAGACATTATCCATTTCAATGCTCTGGGCCAAGCGGGTTAATCTAGCAACCCAGGTAATGCAAGAGCATCTTCAAAAATGCAATTAGCCTCTCTTGCATCTGCACGCAATACCCTATCCCAAAACTTGGCGTGCTTCCATTTGGGTATAGTAAGCGCCCAATCCGATTAGTCCATCCCTGAATTGCCCCCCCCTATTCCGATCCAGCCCCCGACCGCACAGCACTCGATACCATTGCCGGTGCTACCATTGCTTTGCGCAACTTTCTCCAAGGCTTGCAAGCCAAGCTCCGCCCCGGATATTTATCAGAAACAAGGATCTAAACGTGTCAAAATTTTTCTTCAAAGGTCGCCAGGATTCACGCCAGAGTCACGTCCAATACAATTACCAAACCAAGGCCAAGCACAAAATCGGCAGCAAGAAATACCCGCTGACTCTGGTTGTTACCAGTGAGGCGCGTAAACAAGAAATCGAAGCGCTGGTAGCTGAGGCCCAGTTGTACGCTGATATTAGTATCGACAGCAGCGCGGATGCTGTCGAAGCCATCGCCGAACTGACTGCTCTACCGAACAAAGAGAGTGCCGTTACACGGGAGAATACACCCACACCCAACGAGCCCTGCAGTTGCGGAAGCGGAAAAAAATACAAGAAGTGTTGTTCTCGGGTAACTGTCAGCTGAGCCGCGGCCAGAGCCAGCGGCGGCCTGAAAAATTTGCTGGTCGCCCATGCGCAGCAAAAATGGCAAGGCGGATTGCTGCTGTGATGCATTTAATTACCATTCTCTTTTTTAAATAACCGGTGCACTCCTGATCAATAACTTAATAGAAGCTGATAATTACGAAGTCATTGTGCTTGGCGGGGGCGCAGCAGGATTAATGTGCGCGTTGACCGCTGCCAAACGTGGCCGCCAGGTACTGCTACTGGAAAAGTCCAACAAAATCGGCAAGAAGATTCTGATGTCCGGTGGCGGGCGTTGCAACTTTACCAACTACAGTGTTGAAGCCAAAAATTTTCTCTCCGCCAATCCGCACTTCTGCAAATCTGCGATTACACGCAGCACTCAATGGGATTTTATCAAGCTGGTCGAGCAGCATGGCATCGACTATGAAGAGCGCAAGCACCAGCAGCTGTTCTGCAAGGACTCGGCAAAACAGATAGTGACAATGCTGCAAACAGAATGCGAACAAGCGGGGGTTACTATAAAAACCCATTGTGAGGTTAGTAAAGTCAGTAGCATCACGCCCCAGCCGCAAGCGGACAAAAAAAACAGTCCGCGCTATCAGCTTGCGTATTGTCAACATGGCAGCGGGTTGCACAAAACCCAATCGCTCACCTGCGAGTCTCTTGTGGTTGCTACTGGTGCGCTGTCAATTCCAAGTCTTGGTGGCAGTGGTATGGGCTATGACATTGCCCGCCAGTTCTCGCTGCCTCTTACCGAGCGTCGGGCCGGACTGGTTCCTCTGATGTTTACTGATGATTTCAAGGCCGTTTGTGAACGACTGTCAGGCTTATCAGTGGAGGTTGAGGTTAGCTGCAACGGCCAAAGCTTCAGTGAAAGCCTGCTGTTTACTCATCGCGGCATCAGCGGACCGGCGATACTGCAGATTTCCAGTTACTGGCACCCGGGCGACACCCTTACGATCAATTTGTTGCCAGGCATAAGCGCTGGCCAATGGCTGGTTGAAGCCAAACAGGGTCTGGGCAAAAGCCTGCTAAAAACAGTATTACAGCAGAAGCTGGGCAAAGCATTGGTCACAGAATTACAGACACTGTGGTGGCCCCGGCAGGCAGAGACCGCCTTGGCTGAATTTGCCAATCAAACCCTCTACACGCTTGGTGAACAACTGAACCAGTGGAAATTAAAACCTTCAGCCACCGAAGGCTATCGCACAGCTGAAGTAACACTTGGTGGTGTTGATACCAGCGCCATCAGCTCCGCAACAATGGAAGTCAAACAGCAGCCGGGCCTGTTCTTTATTGGTGAAGTGCTTGATGTCAGTGGACACCTGGGTGGCTACAATTTCCAGTGGGCCTGGTCCTCGGGAACCGCTGCGGGACTCAGCGCATGACGCCAGCACATCAGCAACCTGATCAATCCTTGGTAAACGACTGCCCGGATAGGTGGCAGCGTTTGGCATGTCTGGAGTCATGGCCTTTCGGCGATATCGCGAGAATTCAAGTCCGTGAACAGATGTGATGAGTGTGTCCTGATCCTTTTTGTCCTGATGGAGTTTGGCGAGCTGAAAGCACTTGAGCGGGCACTGGAACGTGCGGGTAATATGGGCGCGCCTTTATAATCGGGAACCCATGATATGACCTCTGAACAACGCCGTGCGATTGAATGGGACATCAGCTGTCTGATCTATAAATACGCCAATTTCAACGATGAAAAACGGTGGCATGAACTTGCGGCCATGTACACTGAGGATGGTCAGATGATCCGCCCCGCCGCTCCCGAGCAGGCGATTGTCGGACGTGCGGCCATCCTTGCCTCTTTGCTGGCACGGCCAGCAGAGCGCATGACTAGACACATCTGCAGTAATGTCGTCGTGACGGTCGCGACTGCTACCGAAGCAACGGCCTTCAGCAATTATCTTATTTATGGCGGCGTCAGGGTTGACGATCATCCGGTACCGGTACTGGACAGCAAGCCTCCGGTAATCTGTGAATTCCACGACCGATTGGTGTGTACGCAAGACGGCTGGCGCTTCGCACTACGCAAGGGCGTCATTGTCTTTCGTGTCTGAGTGCGTTGAATGCAGAGCCCGGCTCCAGCGATGATCTGGATCGGCGTATCTTTTTTCTGCTTTTTCGAACTATTATGACGAACAAATCTCTATCCGCATGAAAAGCCAAACCGTACTGTACGGAAGTATTCTGCCGTTATGAGCTTGTCCATTTTCACTATCACCAAGAGTCCGGAGAAACGTATGGCAGCCAAACATCTGCTTCATTTTGGCCTTACCGTTTTATTTGCACTGGGAGCCAGTGCAGCATCTTCCCATCATTCCCATTCCACACTGGATCCTGATGACGTGCGGGTACTGACCGGCGTTGTTACAAAATACAGTTGGAGCATGCCGCATGTTTATCTCAAAGTGCTGGCACCAAACCTCGAAGGCACTCCTGTGGAATACAGCATAGAAATGTTGCATCCAGGGGGCATGAACTCACGTGGCTGGGACAAGGACTCTTTCAAGCCCGGTGATCGCATTACCTGGGAGGGGCAACATGACCGCAACAAGGCGCGTGCTTACAGCTCGCTGAAGTGGGCAGAGCGTAATGGCGAAAGGATAGGCCTGCCCGAGGGTGGCGACGAGCAGGTAATTAATCCTTCTACCGATTTCACCGGATTGTGGAACCGGGGACCAAACCAGCCAACCTATTATCCGCCGGCAAATTGGCCGCTCACCGCGAAGGGCCAACAACTTGTCGATGGATTCAGCGAAGACCAGAACCCGATACTCGAATGCTACGACCCGGGCCCACCCAAATCGATGACACTCCCTTATGCCCACCTTGTCAGTTACAAGGATGAAACTACCTTGTTGATTGAGCGCGACATGATGGACGGAAACAGGGTCGTGCATCTTGACCGCAGCGTTCCTGCCGGCCCGCCTTCCAAGCTGGGCCATTCGGTTGGCTGGTTTGAGGATGGCGATCTGATCGTCGAGACTACTGCATTCACTGCTGATCGTTGGGGCACACATACCGGGATTGATTCCAGCGAGCAGAAGCAGGTACGGGAACGCTTTCACTTGGTCAACGGCGGCCTGGGAATCGAGATAGAGACTACAGTGACGGATCCTGTCTACCTGATGGAGCCCACCACTTTTACCCATACCTGGGTCAAAGTGCCGGACCGCGGCATCGTCAGCGCCCCCTGCACCATGGAGTCGGCACAGTTATGGATTGAAGCCGGGTACCAAGAATAACGCCAATTGCTCACTTTAATCCGGCACATTGATATTCCGGTTTTGTACAAACCAAGTCTTGACCAACCAATTCGGTAACAGGAGTAAAGCAATAATGATCAAGCAAGTATTAGTGACCATTGTGGTCGCAGTTTTGGCCAGTTTTGCCACTTTGTATTTTTCCAACAGACCCGGTGTATTTGCGTCAGAACAAATTACCCAGTTAGCCAGCCAACTTTCAGTGCACCCCGAAATGCAGGCACGATTCACAGCCCCTGCCATCGTCTTTTCAGGGGAATCCCCGGAAGATGCCTGGCTCGAAGGTATGGGCAATGACGGATTGCCACGACCCGGTCCGGCAGATGATTTCAAAGCCCTGGTCGAAAGGGAAAATTCAGTATGCTTTTTGACAGAAGTTGAATTCAAAGGAATGAATGATCCAGGAGACCAGCTTGCCTGTCGGGTGAGCGTTGATGATTTCACCGGCTTCTGGGAAATACACGCTGTGCAAGGCGATGGTACTGATGCATCTGTGCGTTGTAATGCACAGTGCCTGGTTATTGAATAGTTTATTACCAACTTATTTGTTAAAAATTAATCATTCAAGCAGGGTATTAATCATATGAAACATCTGCAGCGTCTGCTGATTACCATAGTCGCATTCATCACCCCGGGGATGGGCTTGCTCGCGCACCACAACACCCAGTCTGAATTTGGAGACTTCGACTCCGCGACCGTCTATGTAGAAGGGACTATATCCCGCATCATTTGGGGCAATCCCCATATCACCATCGAATTTGTCACGACCGGGGGAGAAATTGCAGCGGGTGAAAAAATGCGAATTGCGAGCCATCCGGTGCAAGTCCAAGTCGCCCATGGCATAAACAAGGAAGATTTCGCAGTAGGCGACACGGTCAAAATGCATGCCTGGAAGCACTTGCGCGGTATCCCGCAATTGTGGCCCCGGGCTATTCAGGTCAATGACGGGCCAATGCGTTCAAATATGCGATTTACCGACATGATCGACATTGCCAAAGGCGAATTTGCAGAGAAAAATATCGTTGCAGCTGCCAACCTGAACGGCTCACCTTCGGCTCGCGCTGGTGAAAAATATGTCGAGAATTTGCGTGAAATGGGCCTGCTCGACTCTGAAGACAGGATGATTTGGCCTGCTCCCTGAATCACAGGAAGCGGCTAAATCAACACCGGGGACAAGGCGATGAAGGTCTACACGATCTACGGCCCGCCCACTTGGCGAATGCCTAAAATGACCGCCCTTCAGCTTCTTGCCTACATCGCCACGGCCATCGGACTGCAGAGCCTCTTGGCCGTGGCGATCCTGATCTGGCGCCGCAACCCTCCAGAAGCTGTGCGTGCGATCCCAGTGGTCCGCTCAAGGACGTCTGAGGCTGCTTGGGACGGATTGCGCGCGTTTCGGGTTATAGAGTTTGCAGTTGGATTCTGACACCTATTTGCTTTTCCAACTTCTTCCTACTTCGCCGCCGCTTCCATCGTAGCAATACGCGCTTCCCAGCACTTGCCAACCATTGCGGCAAAGCGCCCTGCGGCTTCATTGCCGATCACCAGCGGATTCTCACTTCCTTGCGCGCGTGACGATGCCGACATGATGAAGTCGCGCGCTACGGGATCGAAAATCATCTCATGAGGATGCAAGGCCACATCCACACCTTCGCTGGCGATGAACTCGCCGAGATGCGCGATACCCTCAACCGCCTGCTTGTGCACGTCGGCGCCGCCGCGCGGGCTCAGCTCCATGATCACAGCCTGGTGGGTAACGCCGTTCTCGGTAACCGGGAAGATCAGTGAAATGGCGCCCGGTGTATGGCCCGGCGTCAACACGATGGTGATCGGCGTATCACCCAGCATGATCACCTGGCCATCGTGGGCAATGCTGTCAGCGTTAGGCGCGCCACCGAGAGGGCCCCAATCCGCTTCTGACAACATGACCCGCACGCCGCGGTCGCGGAACCAGGGCACGCCGCCGGCATGGTCGCCGTGGAAGTGGGTGGCAAACACCACCTTCAATTCCGCTGGATCCAATCCGAGTTGCTGCATGCCCGGCATGATGATGTTTGCCGCGTCTTCAGGCGTATACAGCGTGTCGATCAAGGCAAGGCCGTCGGAGGTTTCAATCACCCAGGCGCCAACGTCGGTGCGGCCAACGTAATACAGATTGTCGAACAGCTTTGCCGGTGTGGCAGCCACGCCTTCGCCAAGACCCGGGAAGCGCGCCGGCTCCACGGTGCACTGACGCACGAAACTCGCCTGCGAACGCTCATCCGATAAAACGCGTGCCTGTTCGACCAAGGCTGGATTGGCATCCTGGGCAAAGACCGGAATGGTCAGCAAAGCGCAGGTAGCTGCAAGTAATCTGTTCATGGATCCCCTCTCGGTTTATTCAGGTTGTTGTTGGTATTCTGCGCGCAGGGTAAGGCAATTGTGGCTCTGACACCTAATTCTGAATCTCATCCACCAACAGTGCGGCGTGAGTGCGGCGTGAGTGCGGCGTGTTCCACCCTGCGCTTGGCGCCACAACTGGGGCAAAAGACACGTTTCTTACAGCTAAACGCCACCAGGTCTTCGTGAGTGAATATTGAGGTTCAGTGCCGAGCCAAAGCGCTGAATGAAGGTGATGGCCCCGGTGCCGGCACGGTCGTGCGGAAACCGCCGGGGCATTACATTGATGTTTTGCTAGCCTTCCTCTGAACCGTTGCCCCAGACTTGCTCACCGGTTGCCTCAATGGTGACGATTGAGGCATTGCCGGTAGTAGTGCCATTTCGTGCGCCGTAGCCTTTAACGTAAAGCACATCTCCGGATTTGATCTTGTCGCGAGTCCAGCCCTGACGCATAAGGGCGTTCACTCCAAGTAGCTCAATCGCCCAGTTCTCAACCTTGCCATCATCAGTTTTCACCTCCAGATAAACCCAGGCATGGGGGTTTGTCCATTCCACTCGCTCGACCTTACCGGTAAATTCAATCGGACGATTGATGTCAAACTCAGCCGAAAAGGAATGATGCGCAAGAGCAAGTACTGGTGCCACCAGAAGAGACAACGACGTGAACACAACATGCGCAAATCTCATTTTTGAAATCCTCTGTTCAATAATTACTGATAGCACTAGACTACAATGCAGAAGCTATGCGCTACAACCACTGAATATGCGTGAATTTTTCGCTCCAGCCAGCTTAAAGGAATCCAAACCATGAAATGGCGATTCACCACCCTATTTTTATTGACCGCCTGTCAAGTTGCTACCGCTCAGTGGCTCGAGCTTCCGACGCCGGGCGTTCCACGCACTGCTGATGGCTCGGTAGATATGACGGCACCGGCACCTCGCACCAGAGACGGCATGCCTGACCTGTCTGGCCTGTGGGTGGCAACACGCGTTACCGGCGACTTGCCAAAGTCTGACAAGTACCTGCCATGGGTGCGTGAGGCCATGGATGCCCACACCAGCAATTTCTTTTCAGATCAGCCGCGATATAACTGTTTACCCAGTGGGCCCAGCTATTTGACGGCTGGCAGCACGTCGACCGGCTTTCGCCGCATTATGCAGAGTCCGGATATGATTGGAATTCTGCATGAAGATCAGGCGTTTCGTACGATTTTTATGGATGGTCGCGAACTTGAGAGCAACCCACTACCTACCTGGATGGGCTATTCAGTTGCGCGCTGGGACAACGATACCCTTGTGGTAGACAGCAACGGTTACAACGACAAAACCTGGCTGGACCGTCGGGGCATAATGCACACAGAAGCCTTGCAGATTACCGAGCGTTACGTTCGTCGTGATTTTGGGCATATAACACTCAATGTCACCTATAAAGATCCGGGCGCATTTACAGCCCCCCTTGAAGTGGCAATTGAAATAGTCAATCAGGCTGACGACGAACTGCTGGAATACGTCTGCAATGAAACAGCCCATCTCGGCGCGCAGTGGGAGGGTGATATTGAGGAGGCGAAACAGACTGCAGTTGCGATCGATTCAGAAATCCTGTCGCAATACATTGGCACCTATCAGGGCAATTGGCTGGGCAATCTTGTTACTCTTGAGTTTTCGCTGGAAGGTGAAAGACTCAAGCTGCAAAGAGATGGCATAGAGATAGAACTGGTACCCCAGTCGACCAGATCTTTTGACGGCAGCAATGGCTTTGGATTCGTATTTGGTACGGTGAAGGACGGTATCGCCACCTCCGTGGAAGAGGTGCATGTGTCAGGAGGATGGTCTTTCCCCAGAGTTCCCTGAGGCCTTGAGAAGGAATGGCAACAGTACTTCAACCGTTGAGTGTGGTGATCGGGTGATCGGTGTCATTGTTATTCTGTTGGGCCTGCCACTGTACTATTTGTTTCGGGCACGCTGGAAAGATCACGCCAAAACTTAACCCCTGCTTTCCCGGCCTTTTATCGTGCTTTGTTATATTGCGGCAATACCCGCAGAGCACACACCCATGAGCATTCCTGTCAGTGTCTATATCATCGCCCTGAATGAAGAAGCCAATCTCCGCCGCCTGCTGCCACAACTGACCTCTTTTCTTGAAGTAGTGATCGTGGACAGCGGCAGTCAGGACCTTACTGCTGACGTAGCGCGGCTTTTCCCCAATGTGCGCTTCATGAGCCGCGAATGGACCGGGTTCAGCGCACAGAAAGCCTATGCCTTGTCCCGCTGCCGTTGCGAATGGGTGCTGAATCTTGATGCGGACGAAGAACTGACTCCCGCGTATTTCGCTGCCATGCATGAGGTCGTGCGAGGTGGTGAATTCGATGCGCTCGAGTCACGCCGCAAATTGCTGCGCTGGGGACGCGCGCCCAGAACCTTTATGAAGGACGACGTGCTGATTCGCCTGTTCAGGAAGGATTGCGGGCAGTATTTGCCGGTGAAAGTGCATGAACGCATTGTGATCCGGGGAAAAATCAAACACACCGATACGTACTTCCTGCATCACGAGAACCTGAGCTACACGCAGCGCATCCAGAAATCAAACCAGTACAGCCAGCTCAAGGCCGAGGACAAATTTGCGAACGGCAGCCGCTGTACGATCCTGCATTTGCTGTTGTCGTTCCCGGTCGCTTTTCTGGCCTGCTATCTCGGCAAGGGCTGTTTCCTCGATGGCAGCGCGGGCGTGTTGACGAGCATGAACCATGCGTATTACAACTTCATGAAATACGCCAAGTTGTGGGAACTCAACAGGCTCGCTGCCATGAGTACGGCGAACTCCCCGGCAATTCAACGCGTCGGTGTTACCACCAACCGCTGATCAGCGTGCTGCGGGCGCGACGACTGACAACACCTTCAATTCCTCCATCACTCTCTCCGGGCTGATCGAGCGCAGGCAGCGGTGCTGATACAAGCACTGCTTGCGCGTGCAGTCCGGGCTGCAGAACTCCGTGCCCTTGAGCACATGTGCGGTGGGCGTCAGCGGCTTCCACAGATCGACGCTGGTGGGGCCAAAGATCACCACGCCCTTTACGCCCAGTGCAGCGGCCAGGTGGAAGGGCCCACTGTCGTTGCCGATGAATACCGCCGCGTGACGCAGAAAGGCGGCCAGTTCCCGCAAAGATAACTCGCCGCAGATACTGATCATGCCGCCGCGCCTTGCGGCAGGCACCAGTGCGAGTACCTCGGCAATGTCATGCGCATCTCCTCCCGCTCCGGTGAAAACTACCTGATGTCCCGCCGCCTGCAGTCTGCAGGCCAGGTCCGCGAAGTGCTGGTACGGCCATTTCTTGTAGGCCTTGGTGGCGCCGACATGCAGCACGGCCAAGCTTGTGCCGAACTCAAGCCCGAGACTTTGCAGGCGTGCACCGACGGGTTCCGGCAGTCTGCCCGCTTGCAATTGCAGGTACTGTGGTTCCAGCGCGGGAAGCCCCAGCGCCTGGAACACTTCCAGGAAACTGTACCAGCGGTGCCGGTGCTCCGGCGCTCGCCCCGCGAAGTTCACTGGCAGCACATGGTGGTAACCGAATCCATGCCGCTGGGTGCTGCAGCCAAGCCGGAATGCGGCGCCCGAGAGCTGGGTCAGCCGATGCGACACGGAATCCTCTTCGATATTGAACGCAATGTCAGCGCGGAAGCGGCGAATCTCCCGCAGGCAATTGAAGTACAGGCGCGCCTTTTCGCCCAGGTTAGCCGTGGCAATCTGCCGGCGCGGATAGGGAATCAGCACGTCTGCGGGCAGCGCATCGCGGACAAGTTCGGCGTAGGCAGCGTCCAGCACGACGCGCAGCGTGATCCCGCGACTGGCGCAGTGGTGTTGGAAAGCCTGGATCAGGCCGCCGGCGATCAGCAGATTGCCGAGATAGCGCGTGGGGTTGACCAGGATGATGCGGCGCGGCTGTTGGGGAAGAGCGGTCAGGGACAAGTGCACGTTCCGGAAACGGTGGCTGACTGTGACGCCATGATAAGACAAATGCCAGAATTCCGCTGAGGAAACAGTCTGGAGCCGTCGGTTTACAGGTTGCCGATCGTGACACCCCGTTGCGGCACGTTGAGCTGCCGCAGGATGGCCTCCCTGCCTCTGGGTACCAGCAGCAGGTTGTCGTACAACCTGGTAGGATCGAAGGGGTACAGAACGGCGCGGCGTGTGCGGAAATGCCGGGTGAACTTGCGACGAACCCACGCAAAGGGGCGGCCTTGCCACCAGGCGCGATCATGCGTACAGCCAAGTACGACTATGTGATAGTGCTCACGGAGGAACGCCAACTCCGCGGACCCGACCAGGCGCTCGACCGTCAGCGGATCGTTCCATTCCAGCGTGACGAAGGGAAGATG